>JANXTQ010000022.1 GCA_025352305.1 Actinomycetes bacterium | reverse complement strand
AGTTGCGTTGCGCTCGTGGCGCACCCCGACGACGAGCGTTTCCATGCCCTCTTTGGTACCACCGTTACGACTCCGCTATTTCACGTGGAAGTACCGGTGCTGGCGCACGAACTTGCGGACCCCGATAAGGGTTCCGGCATTGCCATGATCTGTACGTTCGGTGACGTGACCGACGTGGTCTGGTGGCGAGAGCTCAAACTGCCCACGCGAGCGCTCATTGGCCGCGACGGAAGAATGTTGCCCGCGAACTTTGGCGAGGAGGGCTGGCCGTGCAGCGACCTCAGTGATGCGCAGGCCAACTACAGCGCACTCGAAGGTCGAACTGTCAATCAAGCGCGTGCTGCCACCGTGGAACAACTGAGCGCCGTCGGTGCGTTGATTGGTGAAATACGTCCCATCACCCACGCGGTCAAATTTTACGAAAAGGGAGAGCGGCCTCTCGAAATCGTCACGTCGCGCCAGTGGTTCGTGCGAACGCTCGACCTGCGCGCGCAGCTGCTTGAGCGCGGAGAGCAACTTACGTGGCACCCCGAGTACATGCACCACCGCTTTCGTAGTTGGGTGGAGGGCCTCAATACGGACTGGAACATCTCACGTCAGCGATTTTTCGGCGTGCCCTTTCCTGCTTGGTACCCCATTGACGCCGACGGCGAAATCCTCTTTGACTCGCCCATTCTCGCCGAGACGTCGTCGCTGCCCATCGATCCGTCGAGCGACACCGCACCGGGATACAGCGAATCACAGCGTCATCAACCCGGCGGATTCTGCGGTGACCCCGACGTGATGGATACCTGGGCGACGAGTTCTCTCACTCCGCAGATCGCCGGGCACTGGGGCACTGACCTCTTTGATCGCGTGTACCCGATGGACGTGCGTCCCCAAGCCCACGAAATCATTCGCACCTGGCTCTTTTCGACCATCGTCCGTTCCGAACTACTCGAATCGAAACTTCCGTGGTCGCACGCGGCGATTGCGGGATGGGTCATCGATCCCGACCGCAAGAAGATGGGCAAATCCACCGGCAACGCGGTGACCCCCGTTGGTCTGCTCGAAACGCACGGCGCTGACGCACTGCGCTACTGGGCCGCGAGCGGGCGACCCGGCACGGACACCGCGATTGACGAAGCTCAAATGAAGAACGGTCGCCGTCTCGCCATCAAAATTTTGAACGCTTCCAAGTTCGTCATCGGACGACTCGACGAAGGTCCGGCTGCGGGCGTCGACGCAATCTGCGAGCCCATTGATCTTGATCTCGTGGGTCGCCTGCGCGAACTCGTTAGTGAATCGATTCGCGAGTTTGATGACTACGACTACGCCCGCGTCCTGGAGCGTACCGAAACTTTTTTCTGGAATTTCTGTGATGACTACGTGGAACTCGTCAAGGTTCGTGCGTACGGCGGAGAGGACGAGGCGGCGACCAACTCCGCACGTGCAACGTTGGCGATCACGCTGTCGGTCTTACTTCGACTGTTTGCTCCATTTTTGCCGTTCGTCACTGAAGAGGTCTGGTCGTGGTGGCGCGAGGGATCGATTCACGTGGCGAACTGGCCGAGCAACGAAGAGCTCGCCGTGGTGCCGCCAGCGCCCAATGCGGACGTCTATCGCAGCGTGTCACTGGTCCTCGGAGAGATTCGCCGAGCCAAGACGGACGCCAAGGTTTCCCAACGCGCCGAAGTGACGATGTGCTCAGTGAGTGCATCGGCTCACTTCCTCGACACGCTCACTGGCGCAATGGCCGATCTCAGGGGCGCGGGAACGGTGAACAACTTCGATCTCACCATTAGCGAGAAGGACCCCGTCGTCACGGTGAACCTCGCCGCGACTTAGGAGATCACCGACTCGCAGAATGCGGCCGCTGCTCGCGTCACCGCTGATGTGCGAGGCGACGCCGTGACGTCAAAGGCGTGCTGGGTCAATGGAAGTTCGACGTAGTAGATCGGCGCACGGGCGACGCTCGAGAACTTCTTAACAAAGTGCCGCGCCACGTTGACGTCAACGACGGTGTCATTTCCACCGTGGACGACGAGAAACGGAGGCGCGTTTTCAGTGATGCGTTCTATCGGCGAGAGCGATTCGTAGAGATCAGGATGTTCGCTCAGCAGTTGGCCCACGATGTAGCGCTCGAGAAATTTTCGTAGATCGACGCCGTGGCCGTTCCACACGTCATCTCGGCCCGTCATCTCCAACACTCCGTAAAACGAAATGCAACCGCGCACCTTCCAGTTGGTGACGTTGGCCATATTGCTCGGACGCCACGTGGGATCATCGGCACTGAGCGCCAACAGCGAGGCCAGATGGCCCCCCGCCGACGCTCCCGCCACGACAACACGCTCGGGGTCTCCACCCATCGCGCTGATGGATCCTTTCACCCACCCGAGAGCGCGAACGACGTCGTGGATCTGTGCGGGCCACAAATTTTTGGGAGCTAGGTGGTAGTTGATCGTCACGGCGATCCAGCCTCGACTAACCATTTCGTGCAAGAAGGGACGTCCCTGTTCGGCCTTATCGCCCATCGTCCAGCCACCGCCGTGAACGAAAAAAATCACCGGCGCGTTCGCCGGGGTCGTTGACAGTCGCCATACGTCGAGGCGCTGACGTTTCTTCGTTCCGTAAGGGATGTTCTTCAATATCACCATTGATCGTGGGTGCCAAGGAACTTGCAGCAACGTTCGCCACCACGTTCCGAAGCGGTCATCGCTCGGCGATCCAATGACGAGCGGACGCGAAGTCGCCGTCGCCATGGCTCGTGCGACCGTGCTCTGCGAGCGCAACTGGACAACAATCAGGATCACATTCGCTACTGCCACCACGGCGCCCAGGCCGAACACCGTAAGAGAGAGCCAGCGGTCAACGGGCCATCCCCACCACCACAAAATTCCTAGCAGTGCTGCAACGGCGCCCAACGCCTGCACCGCGAGTTCGCCCGCAGCCCATCCCACCGGGAACGCAAACATCTTGAGAAACCCTTGTCGCCCGGGACGAAGTGCCGTAACGGCCGACATCAGCAGGAAACTCAAAACGATCACCACTGCATAGGCCATGCTCCATTGTGACCTACCGAGCAGCGGTGACGATCTTTTAGGCTCCTGCGTGTGAACCAAGAACTTCCACTATCACTACGCACCCTTGCCGGCACGGTCGGGATCTGGACAACCACCCACGAGAGCGTGCCCGCCGCGAAGAGCGCGGACATCGCGAGTGAGATCGAATCGTTCGGCTTTTCGGCGATGTGGATCCCCGAAGCGTGGGGTCGCGAAGCTTTCTCGAGTGCAGCCCTACTGCTAGGGGGAACATCGACGCTCAAGATTGCTACCGGCATCGCCAATATTTGGGGTCGTGACGCCGTCAGCGCCGCGGCGGCCGCGCGGACTTTGAACGCGGCGTACGACGACCGGTTCATTTTGGGTCTCGGTGTTAGCCACCAGCCCCTCGTTGAGCGCCTTCGCGGACACGACTACAAAACGCCGTTAGCTGCCATGACTCAGTACCTCGCGGCGCTCGACGCGGCACCCATGTTTGCACCTGAGGGGCAACAACCTTTTGCTCGCGTGATTGCGGCTCTCGGACCCAAAATGCTGGCGCTGGCGGCTCACTCAGCACACGGTGCACATCCCTATCTCGTAACGGCCGAGCACACGGCCCAAGCGCGTGCCGCGGTGGGAGACAAGTTTGTGGGCGTCGAGCAAGCGGTCGTACTCGGAGAGTCACGCGATGAGTTCTTACAACGAGCGCACGCCCATCTCGAGATCTATACGGGACTCGACAACTACCGAAACTCGTGGAAGCGTTTGGGATTTGAAGAAGAGGATTTCGTTCGAGGCGGCAGTGACCGACTGTGCGACGCCCTGGTCGTTCACGGCGACGAACAGGCGGTGTTAGATCGAATCAACGAACACCAACAGGCGGGCGCTGACCACGTCTGCCTGCAGGTCTTGGGCGCTGACCTAAGTGCCGTGCCCCGTGAACAGTGGCAGCGAATAGGCGCTGCCCTCGCCTCATGAGCGCCGCACCGATTGAGGTATCTGCGACCTACGACGTGTCGCTCGACATCTTGTGGGATGAGCTACGTCACATTGATCGCCACGTGAACTGGATGAGCGACGCAGAGTCCATTGAATTTGACTCAGACCAGCGATCAGGCGAAGGAACGACGTTTCGTTGCCGCACTCGGGTGGGTCCCTTTGTCACCGTGGACGAGATGACAGTTACGTCGTGGGTGGAACGCCAGTGCCTGGGAGTGGAGCATCGAGGTCTCATTCGTGGCTCCGGGGCATTCACGCTCACGGCGTTGAATGAAACGTCGTGTCGCCTCGACTGGAATGAACTGCTCATTTTTCCGTGGTGGCTCGGCGGAGGCCTCGGCGCCCGGAGCGCGCGCCCCGTATTGCGGGCGTTGTGGCGAAAGAATCTCCGACGGCTTGGAAACTGCCTTCCGAGGATCTAACTGAAGGAAGATGGTGGATCAATGATGATGTCACTGTCGTGATGCATCAACGACGACGCGAGTCGAAACGGCAGCGCAATTGCCATGATCGATGCAAACTCCACAAAGCCAATCACGAGCCATCCAATCGTGGACATCAAGACACCCACGACCGCTCCCTTAAAGAATCCGTCACGGATGATTTCGGCCACGATCAGTGGGAACCAAGCAAACATCCAACTGACGACGGGTGCAAAGAAGATGCTCCCCAACTTTCGTCGCCAACCCAGGTACCCGCCGAGCAAAAAGGTCGCCACCACGCCCACGAGCTCAAAAAAGTGGCGGGACATGTTCGCTCGGACCCCAAAAATCGCCGCGGCCATGACAACGGACCACGCGACAATCGCAATACCGGCAGATCCACGAGTAGTTTCTCGAACTCGAACAACGATGGGCGAACTGAGATTCATCAGATCATTTTAGGTCAGAGCGGGCTAATAACAGTGGCGCCCGAAACGCGTCTCGCGGTTAGCCTCGAAATGTGACGACGGGCACCCTCGTAATTCTTGGATCTGGCGAAACCGCTCCGAACATGGTGCGCGTGTATCGCAGCATCTTTTCGGATCACGTTCATCACGACGGGGTCATGTTGGACACGCCCTTTGGGTTCCAAGAGAACATTCCTCAATTGACCGCAAAAATCGTGGACTACTTCAAAACGTCGCTGCAGTTCACCGTCGAGCCAGCAAGTTTTACAAATTTCTCGAACGCCACCGAACTCGAGCGCGCCACTTTTCGCCAGCGAGTTCACAACGCCGACTTTGTCTTCGCGGGCCCGGGAAGCCCCAGCTACGCCATGAAGCAGTGGGGACCATTTGATTTTGGTCCCTCGCTGGTCTCGGTCTTAGACCAAGGCGGAACGGTGTGTTTCTCCTCGGCCGCGGCGCTGACTCTCGGAAGATATACCGCGCCGATTTACGAGTTGTACAAAGTGGGTGCCGACGCGACGTGGCTCGATGGGCTCAATGTGCTGGGGGAATTAGGACTGAACTGCGTGGTGATCCCCCACTTCGACAACGCCGAGGGCGGAAATCACGACACTCGGTTTTGTTACCTCGGCGAACGGCGACTGCTCCATTTGGAATCGTTACTCGCCAGCGACGTGGCGACTTTTGGAATCGACGAACACACCGCGGTGATCATTGACCGCGGCGACGATTCTCTTCGCGTCACGGGTCGCGGCCAGGCGTACTGGCGTAGTGGCAGCGAACAACGCACGCTGGTTCGCGATGAACGTATTTCACTCGAGGAGCTACGAAACGCTCCCATTCGCGAGCGCTCGCTGATGGCCACTGAACATGACGTTGATCCGCTGTCGGCCACGGCGTTGGGCGAACAGGTGGCGAACTGGGGTCCGGGCTCGCTTGACGCCTTGGCCCAACTCGTTCGAATGGCCTCATCGGGCGGCGTGGGTCGCATCGATCCGAGCGCTCTCATCGAGGGCGTGTTGAGCGCGCGCGCAGCGGCACGAGCGGCTCGTCAGTACGAACTCTCCGACCAGTTGCGAAATGCACTGGAGCGTGGCGGAGTACTGGTAAACGACACAGCGCAAGGTGCCACGTGGTCACTCGGTGATCAGTAGAGCGCTGAGAGCGAACTGTCGGTAATTTGTAGTCGTGGGAATTTATCAGCGTCACGTGGCTCCTCGAATCGTTGACACCATCTGTTCTCCTGCCGCGCTTGCTAAGTGGCGTGCACCGGTGGTGGCCGAAATGAGCGGCGTGATTGTTGAATGCGGATTCGGCGCGGGTCGAAACCTCTCGTACTATCCCGAGTCAGTGAGCGGGATCATCGCTATTGAGCCGAGTGACGTCATGCGACGCCGGGCCAATGAGCGCATCGCGGCCGCACCGTTTCGTGTTCGTTGGGGCGGTCTCGACGGCCAACACCTTGAACTCGACGACAATGTCGCCGACGGCGCAGTTGTCACGTTCTCGCTCTGCACGATTGCGGACCCCCTGGCCGCGCTCGCGGAGTTACGTCGGGTCGTTAAACCGGGTGGAGAACTGCGGGTCCTCGAACACGGACTTGCACCTGATGACGCAATTCGCAAATGGCAATATCGATTCAACCGATTAGAAATGGTCGTCGCCGACGGCTGCCAACTCATTCGCGATCCCCTCGCGACAGTTGAAAGCTCACCCTGGAAAGTGACTAAGACATTCCAGAAATACGTTCCGGGACCTAAGCCCTGGGGCTACTTCACGAGCCTGCGGGCCCAGTAGTTTTTGGCCAACGGTTGGCGGCCCTTAAAGAGGTGTAAATCCTGAGGTCCTTTTTTGAGAACGGTCACCGGAGTATTTCTTGATCTGTCCTGCAAGACACGAAAGGAACACTCCGGTGACCCAGCCTGATTTTGACCTGTCCAACGTCCTCGATCAACTTCGCAAGGACGAGAGCGGCGACCTCGTTCACCAGTTGGTCGGCTGTGTCTTTCAAGCCCTCACCGACGCCGAGGCGACCGAGCGAATTCAAGCCGACAAGCACGAGAGTGCCTTGACGCGGACGACTCATCGCATCGGCTCTCGAGCCCGGTTGCTGTCGACCAAAGGTGGGCGACCTGGAGTTGAAGATCCCCAAGCTGCTCAAGGGATCGTTCTTCCCTTCGGTTATAGAGCGTCGCCGGCGCATTTGACCAGGCCCCCTACACCGTGGTCAAGGAGGCTCACGTCCACGGGGTCTCCACGCGCAAGGTCGACGACCAGGTCCACGCGCTCGGCGGTGACGCCGGGATCTCCAAGAGCGAGGCCTCGCGACTCTGTGAACAGCTCGACGAGGAGATGGCCGCCTTTCGCGAACGGCCCTTGTCCCATTTGGCCTTCCCCTACCTGCTCTGTGACGCCACCTATGTCAAGGCCCGCGTCGGCCCATGCGTCGTCAGCCGCGCCGTCGTGGTCTCGACGGGGATCTCGGCCGAGGACACTCGCGAGGTCCTGGGCATCGGCAATGGTGACTCCGACGACGCGGCGTTTTGGACCCAGTTTCAGCGAGACAAGATGCAGATTTCTTCAATCGCGCTTCGACGAGCGTCGCACAAAGCGAGAGGAGAAGTTGGTCGAACTGACCTTCATTTTCACGATCTCCTTCATACGGGACTCACCTTGGCGGCCTCAACGGGCGCGACAACAGCCGAACTGATGCGACGAGCCGGTCACACGTCTCCGGATGCCGCGCTTCGATACCAACATGCAAACGCTGGACCGAGATCGCACGCTCGCTTAGAGACTCAACATCATTCAGCCGGAACGAAAAATCCATTAATGAACCAACCTGGATTCGACCAGCGGGTGCTC
>JANXTQ010000017.1 GCA_025352305.1 Actinomycetes bacterium | reverse complement strand
CGGATCGAAGGAATCCACGACGTCATCGCCATTGCTCCGGCGCTACATCCCGCGAGTGCCGCACCCGCACGCCACTGCGAGACAATGGCCTCCCACACCGCCGTTCCGCGAAGCGTATCGGCGAGAAATCCCGGGTCTCCTCCCGACAAATAAATGAGACCGGCTCCGCTAATCATGTCGACAAACTCCGCGCGATTGGCATCGTCGACGTTGGCCACCGGAACAATCACCGCTTCCACCCCTAAGGCTGCGGCCTGGGCGCGACCGAGTTGGTGCCAACGTTCGACCACTTGGGCGCCGTCGGGCACCGAAGCGGTGGCGAGTTGCACGTATTTCGGTGCGCGTCCTTTTATTAGGGAGGCCTCGAGTTCGCGCATCTGGGGCAGATATTCGCCCGAGCCCACGAGCGCAATGGGACCTGGAGCAGTTGGCATCGACATTTTCCCCCCGAGTTCTACGTCGAGAGTACTGACCGCAGGGGACTCCCACTGCGACGTAGCTGGCTTGTCGTACTATCCGAAGCGTGAATCCTTCGTGGCCGCGACTCGTCAGCGGGGGAATCGTTGTCGTGAGTATGGCTGTGTCGGGCGCGGCCTACGGCTCTACTGCCTCGTTGCCCGTTGGCGCCGGACCGCGTTCACCGTACGTTGTTCAATCTCAACCGGCGCCGGGGCACTGTCACTACCAGCACACTCACGCTGCACAGCCACTGCCTGACCCACACTGCACTTCCGGTGCCACGAACCCTCGAGTGACGCAGGCAACGTTGAAACAAACGATTTGCAAGTCGGGCTACACCAGTTCCATCCGACCACCCGAATCCGTAACGGCCGTTGAAAAAAAGGCCAACGCTCGTTCCTATTCGTACCGTGGATCTCTCTCTCAAGTCGAATACGACCATTTGGTATCTCTCGAACTGGGCGGCGATCCCAATGACCGTCGCAATCTGTGGGTGGAACCTCCGTCACCCGGTCACCGCACCAGCCAAGGATTTCGCAATCCGAAGGACGCAATTGAGAACGCGGCGCACACCTTGATCTGCACGGGTCAAGTTCGCCTGATCGCTATGCAGCGAGCGATTGCTAAAAACTGGACCACCGCACTCGCCGTGGTGGGTTATCCGGGGGCCGCTTCGGGCGGACCAAGCTCGGGCGGATCGAGTGGCTCCGGCTCCCCGACGGGAATACCAAAGGGCACCCCGTACAACTTCGCAAACTGCACGGCTCTTCGCGCGACCTTTCCCCACGGAGTGGGTCTCGTCGGGGCGCACGATCACACGTCCGGGGCTGCTCCGGTAACCAATTTCACTCGCAGCAATGCTTGGTATCACGCCAATCAGTCCCACGACGGTGATCACGACGGGGTGGCCTGCGAACACCACTAACGCCGTCAAGCGCCGACGATGGTAAAAACGAAAGATGCAAACTCGTAGCTTGGGCTCTCTAGACGTTTCAGTTGTTGGCTTGGGAACAAATAATTTTGGCTACTTCATGGAGCCCAGCGACGTTGCCCCGGTCGTTGACGCTGCGCTCGAAGCCGGCATCAATTTTTTTGATACATCCGACTCGTACCTCGAAAGCGAAGTTCACCTCGCCGCTGCTCTCGGCACACGACGTAGTCGCGTACTGCTCGCTACCAAATTTGCCAGCCCCATTGACGGTGGACCGGGCGGTGCCCGACCGCAGTACGTCGTGGCTGCCCTGGAGCGGAGCCTTCGACGACTGAACACTGATTACGTTGATCTGTATCAGATTCATCGCCCCGATCCCGATACTCCGATTGGCGACACGCTCGAAGCACTCGATCAGTTAGTTCGAGAGGGAAAGGTTCGAGAGATTGGCTGCTCGAATTTCAGCGCGGCGCAGCTTCAGGAAGCTCACGACGCGGTCGGCAATGACGCGACCAGATTCGTCAGTGTTCAAAACCAGTGGAACCTGCTTCAACGCGAAGACGAAAGTGACGCGCTGGCCGAGTGCGATCGCTTAAACATGAGCTATCTGCCATTTTTCCCACTGGCGAGTGGAATGTTGACGGGCAAGTACCAACGTGGAGCGCAGCCGCCGAGCGGCTCACGGCTCGACAAGGTAGGCGGCGGGGCCGCTTTGCGTTCGGAGCGCAACTTCGATCTCCTCGAGGCACTGACCGCATGGGCAAACGAGCGCGGTCATTCAATTTTGGACCTCGCCTTTGCGTGGCTGAGTGCTCACGACGTCGTAGCGTCCGTGATCGCGGGAGCAACGACGCGAGAACAGGTCCTGCTTAACGCCGCGACAGCGTCATGGCAACTCAGCGACAGCGAACGTGACGAAGTCTCGGAGATTGCTCGCTAAGACCTAGCGAGGACCCGCATCGATGAGGTCGTGCTCAATTCGCTGAGCGGTTTCAGAGTCAACGCCCGCTTCAGCGGCGTGGTCGCGCCAGTGAGATACCGACTCTTTGACGTCACGCAGCACCTGGTCGATTCCGGGGACATCGTGGCGGTCTGCGAGCTGACGTAAGTCGTCGATCGTAATGTCAATGAATTTGCCGTTCACGCTCATTTGGTGTTGCTCGGCCCAGTCACCTTTCCAGTGGGCGTGGGTGAGGTCGTAGGCCGGCGCGAGCGACCACGTCCCTGATTGAGGCAGGAGGAAGGACACGTTCTTCGTGTGGTCATCGCGATTGACGGCGAAAATATTGAAGGCCACTCTTCGAAATATCTCCTCGCGATCACTCGGTGTCAGACCGAGGGCGTTGGCCGTCAAGAAGTAGCTCGAGTACGAGTGCGTGCGCACCATGTTGAAATCGAGGTGAGCCAATGCGCACAAAGTCGACATGTGAATTCGCTGCCCGGCCGAGCCACGATCAAAGCGCCGGGTCATGAAGTGCGCGCGCGGTCCTTCGTGCAACAGTCGCGACGGACTCATCGTTATTCCCGCACTGATTGCCATGAGGTAGTAGGCAAATTCGGTCCGACAGTACTGCTGAGAAGACGTGAGCGGATCATGTTGTCCAGCCGGATCACCCACGCCGTCGAGTTTGAGCAGCCACTGTTCGAATCCATCGGGAGCGTCCAGCTGGCCCGATCGAAGATCGCCCGTCAGCGGATTGAAGGCCACGACCGCCTTGGCTCGCGCACCGCCAGCGCTCGAGCCCACGGAAATTAATTGGCGAAGAGTGCCGTGAGCTTCACTCAGAAGATTCCCCGCTAACGCAGAGCGTGCGGCACTCACGAGGTCCGCAACGTTGACCATATCGACGTCGCCACGCAGAGGACCCGTCGGCGGGGCGAACGTCAGCGCACCCATAGTGCGTGAGCTGGCGTAGGCAAGTCGGTCCAATGCGGTGATGGATTGGCGATCAACTCCCTGTTCTGCCAACCACGCGGTTACGAGTGAGTTCCCGAAGCGGTCAGGCAGAGCGTCGGCCAACAGCGCCGGCAGTGAGTAAAAGCTGTCACGAGAAAGTTCAGGAAAAATGAAGACTCCTGGTGCTCTCGCCATATGGAGGGGCGCCAATTCAGTGCCCGCGCGCAACCATTCATTTGAGTACTCAAAGGCGTAGAAGTTTGACGATGTATCGAGCGTTACTGCTCCTACCACCTGATTCCACGCCGACACCTCTATGACCCGGGCGTGAGTAAAACTCACGATTGCTTCTTCTTTCGAACGCGCTTGACCACTGATTGTTCGGCCAATTGGGCGTTACGAAGTTCCTGCATGGGTGATATCAGTGGTCCCTTGGGAGAGAGGGCGTCAAGCCAGATCGTTTGTTCGAGGGCACGCACCGCGCGAATCAAGGTGGCGACATTTGAACCTCGACCTGTTTCGAGCGCTTGAAGTGACGAGAGTGAGACATTGGCACGATGTGACAGCTCGCGTTGCGTGAGCGATCGGCGTTGTCGCAGGCGACGAACCTGAGCGCCCAGGGTGATTTCCCACTCTTCAGTCGATCTGGAAACGTCATTTTCCATGTTTTAAGTGTACCAGAAGGGGTTAAGACGTTGTTTTCAATGTGAATACGAGAATATATCAGTCAAGGACCACGTTGTGGATACCCACCCCTTTTTTGGGTCCCCGCAACAATTGAGGGGCGATGGCACGACCATACTGGCGACGATGCAAAATCAACGTCACCGCGCTCTGCGCGCGATTGCCGCAGTGGGTATTTTCCTGGTGACTTTGGCGCCCACTGTCGCCCAGGCTACGAAACGCATTTCGCACATAGGTCTTAATCAAATTTCGTCCATGGTGACCGTCGGATCTGACTTGTGGATTGCCAACGCAGGTAATAACACGCTGAGTGAAGTCTCGGCGCTCACGGGGCAGCTACTGCGAACTATCCCGAGTCAAAATCACGATATTCATAATCCCGCCGGCCTGTTTAGCTCGGGTGGCCACCTCTGGTTGGCTAACTATGGCGGTAATAGTGTCAGCGAGTTTTCGGCGTCCTCAGGCAAACTACTCAAGATATTTTCGGCTCGAAAGTACAAATTTAGAGGTCCCGTTGCCGTCACGGTCGTTGGATCAGTCGTCTGGGTCGCCAACCAGGACGGTGACTCGGTAACGGGGTTTAACTCAAGTACCGGCGCGATTGTTGCAATCGATAGTGCGAAAAGTTTTCACTTCGTTGGACCCTTCACATTTGCCGCCAGCGGCACGAATTTATGGGTGGCCAATAACTCCGGACCGACCGTCACTGAAATCAGTTCCGTTACCGGTGCACTCGTTCGCGTCCTTGGCGGAGCTAAGTACCACTTCAATAACCCCGGGAGCCTTGCGCTGAGCCCCGGTGGTCTGTGGATCGCGAACTTCAATGGTAACTCACTCACCGAAGTCAATGCGACCGACGGCACGCTCGTAGCCATAGTGAAAGGGCGTGTCTACGGGTTCAATATTCCTGGGGGACTTCAGGTCGCTGGTAAGTACCTCTGGGTAGCCAATAACGCCGCTAACTCTCTGACCCAAATCAACGCCAGTACCGGCTCATTTATTCGCATTGTTCACCAATCGTCTTACCATTTGGTGGAACCCACAACTTTTGCATTATTTGGCACCGAACTGTGGGTAGCGGGTTTTCGGGGAAGTTCACTGACCGAAATCGACTCCAATACGGGACGACTGCTTCGAATCGTGAGTTAGCTGACAGCTGGCCAACGCGCAACGAACCGACCGATCTGGTTCGAGACCAAAGTAGAGGTTCTGACTTTTTTGACGTGATCAGTATCCACCTCCAACAATGTTCACGCCGAGCGTGAGCACCCTTGGAGGTGGCGGGAATCGAACCCGCGTCCGTCAGGTTCGCAGTTGGCCTTCTCCGAGCGCAGTGAACAGGAAATTGTCGGGACGGTCGCTGTTGTTCACGCCGGCAACTGTCCGTAGTTAATTAAATTGTCCCGCTCTGCTCATTAACACGGCTGAACGGTAAGCCCTACTTCATGGCGCCTGAAAACTAAACCGTAGGACTGGGTCTAGACAGACGTCGCTGCACTAGGCAGCGAGCACAAGCTGAGGCTTGGCGTTTATTTTTGTTTCCGGCTCTTTAACGTGGCTCCGGAGACCACGGCTCGCTTCTCCAACCTTGACTACCAACGTCGAAACCGATCACCCCCATCTGTCGTCATGTAGACGACCACGTCATCGTAGCGGGAGCGAGACGAGGTGAAAAGGGCGACTTAACCGTACTTTTCAACGTTGCGTACTGCGCGAGCCATTTCACGCTCGGCGTCGCGCTTGGCGAGTTCCTGGCGACGGTCCTGCATTTTTCGACCTTTGGCCACCGCGAGCTCTATTTTGACGCGACCTTCTTTGAAGTACACCTTGAGCGGAATGAGGGTAAGTGGTTGAGCTTTAGTCCGACCCAATAACTCATCGACCTCTCGACGATGCACCAGCAGTTTGCGCTTGCGATCGGGGTCGTGGCTTCCGACGCCCACCGCGTAGCCCCACGGAGGAATATGCGTGGCAAACAGCCACAGTTCGCCCCCGTCGACGCGCGCGTAGCCGTCAACTATCTGAGCCTTTCCCTCACGGAGAGATTTGACTTCGCTTCCGCTCAGGACCACACCGCATTCGACCGTCTCTAAAATTTCAAAGTCGTGTCGGGCGCGACGATTCGTCGCGACCACTCGGTCACGTCCTTGGGACTCGGCTTTTGCCTTATCCCGTCGCTCTTTGATCATTTTGGCGCGGGCCACGACCCCTAGCGTAGTGATCGACCGATTTAGCCCCCTGTGCTCACTACGCTGAGGCGGTGTTAACTCTGAATGGCGCACATCGCGACGCGGTCATCGCAACGTGCATTCGGGCACTACCCAACGAAGGATGCGGTCTACTTTTGGGCAGTCCCGACGGCGTCGTGGCAGAAGTAGTTGTCAGTCGCAATGTGGCGGACTCCGCCAAACTGTATGAAATCGATCCCCGAGCCATGCTCGCAGCGAGTCGGCGCTGTGAGGAGCTCAACCTCGAAATTATTGGGGTGTTTCATTCGCATACTCATTCGGACGCCTATCCCAGTCCCACCGACGTTGCTCAGGCACCGGATCCCACGTGGCACTACGTATTGGTCTCTTTGCGTTTGGTGCCGAGCGCGCTCAGAAGTTATCTAATCGTGAACAGCACTATCACCGAAGAGGTCGTTCAGATTTCGAAGTAGTCGCATTCAGCGCAACTGCGGTGAGACGAAGAGTGTGAACTTCTAAGCGAGTGCGGCTGCGCCTGCTGCGGTCATTGCAATGATGAATCCTCGCGTGTCACCAATGAGTCCCACGTTCATCTTGTTCATCATGTAAGCGATCGTGAGTTCAGCGTCGAGATCCATGATGATGACTGATCCACCGAAACCGCCCCAAAAGCAGGCGCGTGGTCCGAGCGGAATGGTTTCAGATCCCAGTCCGTAACCGGCACCAAATCGCATTGGCAAGTCGAGAACGAGATCGTGGCCCTCGATCTGCGTTTCAAAAATGCGTTCCACGGTCTCGGGACGAAGGAAACGCTTTCCGCCAGCTTCTCCGCGGTTCGTGATGATTGATTGCAACAACGCAACGGATTGAGAGTTTCCGTGGCCGTTGGCCGCAGGAATTTCTGCGGCGCGCCACCAACGATTATGCGGCATTGAAGCATCCAGCGGGGGAGAGGTGAGCGAGCGAACCATGACGGACTGCGGATCAAGATGTGAAAAGTCTGGAGCAGGCGACGCCACCACCAAGCTCACGCGGTCTTCGTGGGATTCGTGGAGACCAACGTGAAAGTCAGCCCCCAGTGGTTCAGTAAATTCGCTGCGAAGCAACTCTCCAAAACTGAGTCCCGTGATCCGACGATATACCTCGCCGAGCAAGTAACCCTGGGTGACGGCGTGATAGCCCGACTGGGTTCCAGGTGTCCACCATGGTGCCTGTGCTGCGAGCGCGCTAACGCAGCGATCCCAGTCGGCCAACTCTTCGGGTTCGAGGGGCTCGGCCCAGCCCGACAGTCCGGCACTGTGCGACAAGAGGTGGCAAACTTTGATGTCGGCTTTTCCGTTCGCGGCGAACTCGGGCCAGTACTTGGCAACCGGCGCGTCAAAATCTAATTCTCCCCGATCGAGCAACAACAGCCCAACGAGAAAAGTCATGGTCTTAGTTGTCGACCACACATTGACGAGAGTGTCCTGCGCCCACGGCGTACTGCGTGATTCGTCGGTATATCCGCCCCACACATCGACCACGACCTCTCCACGGTGATGGACAGTGATCGATGCGCCGAGATCGTCTCCTGCAGCCAAGTTCTGTTCGAAGAGGTCGCGCACACTTTGAAATGC
Organism: Actinomycetes bacterium; assembly: GCA_025352305.1. Classification (GTDB taxonomy): domain Bacteria; phylum Actinomycetota; class Acidimicrobiia; order Acidimicrobiales; family RAAP-2; genus RAAP-2. The sequence goes on along the minus strand of JANXTQ010000017.1, from coordinate 2,599 downwards.
ATCGGTGTTGAATCCACTCGTTGTTCCCACGACGTTCTCCCCGCTCAGTTGAATCACACGTTACTGACTCAACGGACCGAGGAACTGTGAAGCTTCCAGATTCGAACGGATCCGTGGTCAAAGCTCTGGCCCGCTCCGAATGCGGCGGTCAGATAACGAAGCGCTACCTCGGGGTGATAGCCCCAATGGCGAAAGAAGATCTCATCGACGTGGTGGCGCGCAACGAATAGATGGAACTGACGGATCGTGTGGGCGTTAAGAGGCGGCAACGCTCGAACTGCAAAGGGCAGATTGGTGACTCGCGCAGTGAGATCTGGTGACGCCGAGCGATAGAACACATCAAAGACTTCAGGTGGATTGAGCGGCCACACACCATGGTTACTTCCATCGGGGCGAGGAACAATCGCTTGGCCACCAATGAGTTGGTACCACAGCCCCGAGTTCGCCTGATCCAACATGGCGGTATTAAAGATGACGTACGGATAGGGATAACTGAGCACGACCGAATTCATTGGCAGCTCGACCTTGGCTTGAGCACTCGCTAGCCACGGGGTCGAAGCGGTGTCGACCGCGGGAACGGTGTCGCGAGGAATCAAACTCACGACGCTCAATACCGCGAGCACGGCGACGACAATCGAGCTGGGCCGACGCCAGGACGTGAGTCGGTGTTGATCGACGCTTGACGTGCGAGCTTTCAGCGCCTCGACGCAGAGCCATCCCAGGGCCAGCACGGTGACGTCCATGTAGCGCTCGGGAAGTCCGTCCTTCAAGATCGGAACGTGAGCGATCAAACGATACGGCGACGCGATGTGCCAGTGAATAAGGGGCAACGTGATTGTTCGTCCGAAGCTCAGCAGGCCAAAGAGAACTGCAAGAGCTGTAGCGCTGCGCCCAAGGACCTCACCTCGACAACGCCACGCGCCAAACGCCGCGAGCAGTAGTAGCGGTAAGCCAACGTAATTGGCGTTGTCCCACGGTCCTTCCAAAACGCGCAGTTGCGTGACGGAGCGTCCAAAGGGAGCAAACCACGCGTACGCGCCGGGTTCGAAGAGTGTTTTGAAATCTACCGTCCACCACGCAACTTTTTGGTGAGGTGCTCCGGAAATTGACTGCGGTCCGAATAAGAAATACCACAAGGGAATCGCCAGAACGACCAGCGCCCCGAGCGCCGCCGAAGCGTAGCCTCGCGTCAGGTATTTAACTCTCGCGAGCCATGTGGCTCGATGAACGACTACATCGCCAACGAAAATCACTGCCAGCGCCATAGCGTCAAGGCTGAAACGCTCTACGGAGATCAAGAACTCACCGGTCATCAATGCGCCAAGCACCACGGCGAAGCGACGCGCGCGCATATGACCTTGGCCGAAGCGTATGGCTACGTAAAAGACCCACGGCATGAGTGCTGCAAATGACATGAAGGGATGGACTAGGCCTTCAATGAGTCGGTGCGCACAAAAACCAAATACCGCGCCGCCAACCCACGCTCCGCACCACGACGCGCCGAGTCGTCGCGCGCATACGGCGGCGCTCATCGAAGTAGCGAAAAATCCCAGTTGCAACAACCAGATGTAAGTGGCCAGCGGACCAAATACCCACGTCAGCGGAGCAAAGAGCACTCCCAGACCCAGCATCGTGGTATTGGTGACCAAATTGACACCGGAGGGATAATTGAACGCAGTTGTGAAGAATGGATTTTGAAAATGGGAGAGAGCGTGTGCGGGCCACGCCAGAAACCACACCTCTTGAACCTGATCTCCCACCGGTCCGAGTGGAATTCGATTGTGAGAAACGACCGGAAACTGCCAATACAACGCCACGGCGCCAACTAAATAACTGAGCCCAATCAGAATCCACAGCATCTGTGTGCGACTTATTCGTAGTCGCGTCAGGTGTGATCGATCGGTGCCATCGACGAGGGCGTCGCGCTCGAACATAGGTCCATCTTGGTCGAAAAAACCTCGACACGGTGCGTGATGACGGTTCAAATTGGGGCTACGAGGTGACGGTGCTAATTTTCGACGAACCGGTGGGGGCCGGCGGACCGTGGAGTAATCGTGACGGCCCACAGGTTCGGTGCCCCGATTCAAAGAAAAAGGCGGAGTCGTGCGAGCACTACGTGGCGGTCGATTAATGCGCCTCGCATTAGCGGGCGCCTTTCTCGCCGCACCCTTTTACAGTTTTGCTGCCACTGTCGCGTCAGGCGCAGTGAGCAATGTGCACGTGTCGACGGGGACTCACAGCGATTCGCCTCCCGGCCCCGTTCGCAATATCAAAATTCGTTGGGCGAACCGTAGTGGGGGAACAGCGAGCGCCACTATTTCGTGGCGCGCCCCTCTCGACCCAGGTTCCAGTGCGATTTCCTCGTACGCGGTGACCGTTCAGACGCTCAACTGCTCGCCCCCTGATCCAACGGCGACCTCACTGACGTGCGTCATCGATGGTCTGACTGCCGGAGCCACGTACAACTTCACGGTTAGCGCAACTAACTCAGTGGGATCATCAAATCGAATCGCTCGATCGACGCTCAATGCGCAGGGCCAAGTGATTGATTTCCCCACTCTCGTTGACGTGAGCTTCAACGACAGTCCCGTGCACCTAG
>JANXTQ010000292.1 GCA_025352305.1 Actinomycetes bacterium | reverse complement strand
AACCACTTTGGTCCAGGTGCCGTTTTGGCTGCCGGGACCGAGGGTGACGTAGTACAACTCGGCCGTGGTCATTGCAGAATGAGTCTGTGTGGGATTGAGTCCGAGAAGGTTCGGTACTGCGCGAGCGGGATGCGCAGGATTGGTCGTCGTCGTGCTTGTTGACGTACTCGTCGTGGTACTGCTCGACGAACCTGGTCCGGTGGAAACGGACATCTGAATGGTTGAGCCCGCAACGGCACGGCGCGGATTTTTATTCGAACCGAGAAATTCGTCAATTACTTTTCCGGCCGCGACCGTTGTACTGAGTTGATTGCGAGATAAAGGACACGACGCTTTGAAGCCCGCATCGATCAACGCGGTGGTGCCCTCAGCACAACTCAGGCCACGCACGTTGGGCACGTTGAGTGCACTAGGTCCGCTCGACAGCACGACGCGCACGCTGGAGCCTTGGTTGAGTGAGTGTCCCGGTAGCGGACTTTGGCTCAAAATAGTTCCCGAAATAGCCGACGACGAGTGCCGATAACTTTCGACCGTGATGGAAAATCCATAGCCATCTTGACTGAGAACGTTAAGCGCGCCACGTTCGCTCAGCCCGATTAGCGACGGAACAGAATGCGACGACGTGAAGGCGCCGAGTTTCCACGCAACTCCACCAGCGAAAAGGAGCGCCAAAATAACAATCGTTGAGAGAACCATCGAGGCGCGGTTAGTTCGCGACGGCGCCGGCGGTCGCGTCGACGTTCCGGGCGCTTCGAGCGCGTCGCGATAACGCGATACGTCAAAGGGACGAACGACGACGGCCGGATCGCTCATCAGTACCTGGCCCGTCGCAGCCACGGCGGGCGCAGTCAGGATGTCGCTCGGTGACGGCACCTTAAATCCCCCCAGATTGCCGGGACCCAGTGTCACCGGACGTGGAACGGGCAACGTCGCCGCCACGGCACCAATTCTCCCGGCGAACATCGCCGCGTCGGGACGTGCGTCAATCGAAGGTGCCGCGCCCATTGCGAGGACCAAGTCCAACGGACCGAGTTCTTCGCGGTGAGGTAGCGGTGCGCCGAGGCGATTGGAGCGGACCGATTCAATAGACACTCCCCCGTGCGCCACTTCGCCCGTGAGACAGAAAAACAAGATGAGCGAGAGCGAATAAACGTCGCTTCGCCCGTCGACGATTCCTCCGAGAACCTGCTCCGGACTCGTATACAGCGCCTGGTCGAGATCGCGACCCGCGTTCGGAACGCGCGACAACGTTGCGGCCACTCCGAGATCACTCACGCGAACGCGACCTTCTTGATCAAAGAGAATTTTGCTTGGTCGCAGGGCTCCGTGAATAAAACCTCGGGCGTGCGCGTAGGCCAGCACCGACGCAACTTCAAGACCAATTAACGCACTCTGCTCTCTCGACAGCTTGCCGCGCGTGGCCATGACGTCGCGCAGGGATCCTCCAGGCAGATACTCCATTACGACGTAGGTGAGAGCACCTTCGCTTCCCCAGTCATAGATGCGCGTCAGATTCGGGTGATGAAGAGCCGCCACCGCGGTTACCTCGTGGCGAAAATAGTCGCGCCACTCTTCATTGGCGAGAACTTCGGGCAGCAGGATTTTGAGCACTACCGGGCGACTGAGTGAAAGATCGTTCGCTTCGTATGAAGCGGTCGTCGCTCCCACTCCGAGAAGTCGGGTGATTTGGTAGCGCTGATTCAGCACCGATCCAATCTCGAGGGGAAAGGCGATCTCCATATCAGGCGTAACCCTACTGAGCCAGTTACTTCAGCGTCGATGTCCATGCGCCGGTCTCGAGCAGCGTGAGAAACTCACTCGCCGAGATCATGGGGATGTCTAGTTGCGTCGCCTTGGCGATTTTTGAGGCACCGGGTGCATTGCCAACAACTACGCAGTAGGTCTTTTTTGAAACCGATCCGGGCGACACGCCGCCGCGCTCGATAATCGCGGCCTCGGCTTCGTCACGAGTAAAGCCCTCGACGGATCCCGTCACGACTACCGCGCGACTAGCCAGCGTGGCCTGCGCGCTGACGGTGTTGCGCGGCTCCACGAGGGCCAGTTGGAGTGTCGAGAGTCGGTCGCAACGAGCGGCGTTGTCGGGATCAAAAAAGTACGCCAAAACACTTTCTCCAATGACGGGGCCGATTCCATCGATCAGACTTAATTCATCGAGTGTCGCAGTACGAAGTGCCGCGAGAGAACCAAATCTCTGTGCCAGCAGGCGAGCCGCGACCGGTCCCACGTGGCGAATACCCAGGCCCACTAAAAGCCGAGAGAGCGGTTGGTGCCGAGCCGCATCGATCGCCGTTACGAGCGCGGTTGCCGAGAGATCACCCATCCCTTCGAGCTGCGCGAGGGCCTCGGCGTCAAGGACAAATAGATCGGATACATCGCCAATGAGGTGGCTCTCGAGTAGTTGGGCGGCACGCTGTTCGCCGAGACCCTCAATGTCCATCGCGGCACGGGACGCGAAATGAACAATCTGTTGCAACAGTTGGGCGGGGCAGGCGAGATTGGTGCAGTAGGTGTCGCTCTCGTCGCCCATTCGCGTCAGCGCCGATCCACACTCGGGACAGTGAGTAGGAAAGTGCCACGGCTTCTTTCTTCGTTCACCCTTCAGCAGCACCGGTCCCACGATTTCAGGAATCACGTCTCCGGCTTTTCTCACGACGACGAGGTCGCCCGGGCGAACGTTCTTTGCGGTGACTTGATCTTGATTGTGCAGGGTGGCCATGGACACCGTCGAACCCGCCACCACGACCGGCTCGAGGACGCCGTACGGTGTCGCGCGACCCGTTCGTCCAATCGACACTTCAATGGCGATGAGCCGAGTCGTACGCTCTTCGGGAGGAAATTTTCGCGCAATGGCCCAGCGCGGTGCGCGACTCGTGGCACCAATCATGCTGCGAAGTTCCAAATCATCGATCTTGACAACGACACCGTCAATTTCGTAGAGCAGGTCGTGGCGATGAGATTCGAACCAGTCGCATCGCGCGATCATCTCGTCCGGGCCTACTTCGCTGCGCGTCTCGGGAGCGATGAAAAATCCCATTTCGCCAATCAAGGCGAGTGTCTCGCGATGTTGCGTCAGCGACGCCAGATTGCGGTACCCGTCGATGATCTCGAGTTGGTACGCCAGAAACGACAACGGACGTTGTGCCGTCATCGTCGAGTCCTTTTGACGCAGTGAACCCGCCGCGGCGTTGCGCGGATTGGCGAACTCTTTGGCACCCTCGGCACGTTGGCGACTATTCATCGCCTCAAAATCAGCTTTGGCTAGAAATACCTCACCGCGCACATCGAGACGGCCGGTGCCCGTCAGCGACGACAACGTGTG
>JANXTQ010000124.1 GCA_025352305.1 Actinomycetes bacterium | reverse complement strand
CGGGCGTGGCGCCAACGTCTCGGCATCGTTGCTCAGAGTGCCTCAGATCTCGGCGACGCCACAGTTCGAGAATCACTCGCGCACTTCTCAAAGTTTTACCCACACCCGCGAAGCGTGACGGACACGATTGATCTCGTGGGCCTCACTGATAAAGCGCACGCGCGCGTCGCGACCTTGTCGGGAGGCCAGCGACGTCGTCTCGACGTTGCCCTCGGCGTGATTGGTCGTCCCGAGATTCTCTTTCTCGATGAACCCACTACGGGCTTTGACCCCGAAGCTCGGCGACAGTTTTGGCTCCTGATTGAACAACTAAAGAATGAAGGCGTCACCATCCTGCTCACGACGCACTACCTCGAAGAGGCCGACGCGCTCGCGAACCGAGTTGTAGTGATTGCTCGGGGCAAGAAGATCGCCGACACGACGCCGGCAGATTTGGGTGTGCGCTCCCAAGATCACGTTCGGGTGCGTTGGCGCGAGGCCGGAGAGCTGCGCGAAGAGGCGACCGAGCACCCAACGGCCTTCGTCACTCAGCTGGCAACTCGTCTCGGTGGCGAAATCGCGGGGCTCGAAGTCATTCGAACCTCGCTCGAAGAGGCCTACCTAGCGCTCATTGGCGACGCGTCGGTCCAGCCGTGACACATCTACTCGCGTTGTACGTCGACCGGAGTCGTTTTGAGATTCGAACTACTCTGCGCGACAAGCGCACGGTCATGTTCTCGATGTTCCTACCGATTTTTTTGATGGTAATTTTTGGCTCACTGCTCGGAACGAAATACATTGAGCACACTCACGTCCTGATTTCTCAGTACATCGTGGCGGGGTTACTGGCGTCGGGGCTGCTCTACAGCGCCTTTCAACAGTTGGCGATTGCCGTGCCCGAAGAGCGAGCCAATGGCACGTTAAAGCGCCTGCGCGGATCACCGATGCCGCCGAGCGTTTACTTCGTGGGCAAACTCGCGGTGTCCAGCTTTATTTACGTGTTCCAAGTGATCTTTCTCTTGGGGCTCGGCCATCTCGTCTACAAGATCTCACTTCCACCGGGCATCTTCCAATGGCTCACCTTGCTATGGATAAGTGCGCTCGGACTGCTCACGAGTTCATTGTTGGGCGTGGCATTTAGTTCTCTCGCCAAAGATGGCCGATCGGCTTCGGCCCTCGCGGCTCCGTTGGTGCTGTTTTTCCAGTTCACCTCTGGGGTGTACTTCGTTTTTACCCAACTGCCGAGTTGGATGCAGCACGTCGCGGCGCTGTTTCCTCTGAAGTGGCTCGCTCAAGGCATGCGAGGGGTTTTTTTGCCGGCCAGTTTCGCCTCCGCCGAGTCGGCGCACAGTTTTGAGTTGCCGCGCACCGCACTGGTGTTGTTGGCGTGGTGCGTGATTGCTTCGGTGCTCTGCGCGCGAACCTTTCGGTGGCTGGCGAAGGGCTCTGAGTAATTAGGCCACAAAGTTGGCGAACTGCCACGGGTCGTCTCGGTCAAGTTCGTGCTGGGACCACGAATCAAACCAGTCCGCCCGAGTGCTGAGGGGATCCCAGTCCAGCGGACCCGACCACAGAGTTCCTACGTAGGGACGAGCGACCGCCAGAACCTGTTCGTAGGGAAGTTCGTCCGGAACGCGAACGCCGCCCTGCTCATTTCGAAGTATCCAGTCGATCGCACCGAGTATCGAGGCAGCGACTTGTACCGTCGTGGCGTTTTGGTGCGGCGCAACGCCCCGAGCTTCGTCAATCGTCGTGCGCATTCCCGTCCACCACGCCTTATACGGATGACCCATAACCAGCACACCCAGTTCGTCACGACCCGACACGATGTCGTCATTCATGATCCGCTGATTGTCGGGGTACTGATACTGATTGCCCTCAAGTTCCACGAAGCTGGCCCACGCGGCGTCACTCGGACAGTACGCGTAGTGCACGGTCGGGCGATATATCGCCGTGTCGCCGTCCCACACGGTGAGGTGATCGCAGATCGTGAACGCTTCGCCGTGGCGAATAACCATGGCCAGGATCGGTCCCGAGGGCACGATGGAACGAACGAGGGTCTTGTGCGCCATTTGGGCGAGACAGATCTGATTACCCGGGCCCTCCTCGCCGTGTTGATGCGCGAGCGCGGGCAGGCGGCGTTCATGAGTTCCCCAACCCATCTCCGCGGGCGCCACGCCCTCTTCGTAAAAGCCGTCGACCGACCAGGTGTTGACGAACTCGCCGACCTGTTTAGGAACATTCGAAATTTGCGTGTCGCGCTCGGCAATGTGAATGGTCGTGACGTCGAGATACATGGCCAAACGCGCAAAATCCTCGTTTACCAAACTCTTTTTAATTTCACCGTGACGCTCCGCAAGATGTCCGTCACGTAACACCGCTTCGGCGATTTCACGCAGAGCCTGCTTGGTGAAATGGCTGACGAGACCCGGATTGGCACCGTGCTCCACCACAGCCGGCGCTCCCTCGTTGTCGGGCCACGAGTCAATCAGTCGCCGCAGACCCATGTGACGCCAATACAACGTGCGTTCGGCGGGGCTGAGTGACGCGGGATCGTCGTAGGGATCCCAGATTTCAACGGACGTATTGAGATAGCGCACCGAGTTGTTTCGACACCAACTCAGTAGTTCGCTGAGTTCAATGTTCCACGCCAAGTCAATCAGCAGGTCGCCCGCCGCGAGATGTGTCTCGAGGGTGTTCACCAGATTGTCGCGAGTTATTTCGTGGCGGACATAGGTAACCCCACGCTCCAGGGACGTCTTAATACGCGCGGCGTTATCGCGGCTCTCAATCACCGTGACGCAGTGTGGTGACAGATCAAAATGTTCGAGGAGAAGTGGAATGAGACATTGGGCAACGGAACCGCACCCTAAGACAACGACGCGATTCGGTGTGTGCAACTCGCCCAATGAAGTTCCTCCGTTCGTGCTCTGTGGAGCCGGTGAATCCTACTCAATGAGTTGAATGGGCGTCGCGTAGCGCGTGAGCGCGCAGCGCGAGACCGCTGACCCGTTCGATTCTTCGCGCGAGAACTCGCTCAATGGTCTCGAAACTGGCTAACACGTTCACGCGGTGGCGCGCGCGCGTCACCGCGGTGTAGAGCAGTTCACGAGTCAGTATCGATACGTCATATTCGGGTAGCGAAACAATGACCTCGTCGTACTCGCTGCCTTGAGATTTGTGAATGGTGATGGCCCACGCCGCCGTGGCTTCGCCGAGCTGTTCGCTCACGCGACGTCGCGAGAGGTCGTGAACGCTAAAGACCACACATTTGTCGACGCCACCTAACTGGACGCCCAGATCCCCGTTGGCGAGTTTTCCGGGCTCACTACCGAACTCGTTTTTTGTCACGAGCACCGGCGTGCCGACGGCGAAGCGCTCACCGGCGTCATCCTCGGTGCGAATCTGCGGCTCAATTCGACTGTTCCACCACTGAACTGAACCCTCACCTCGTCGCATTGCACCCAGCACCACGAATGACCCCACAGCGCGCAGCGCCGCGTCGGCGTCCGCGCTGGCGGCGACGTCGCGTAAGCGCCGAGCGTGAGCGAGGGCACTGGATTCGGCTGCCTCTCGACTACTGGCAATGTGAACCGACTCCTGATGCGTTCGAGCGACCTCGGCCACCAATTTCGCATCGCCCGCGTTGATGGCGTTGGCCAGTTCCACAATGGCGGACCCGCTCCGCCAGTTGTGGCTGAGTGAGGTGACCAGGTCGCTGAGTGCACCGCTGTTCGCGGCTTCCACAATGTCGCGGAGCGCCGCTCCAACGTTGACGGAGGCCAATTGGTGCGAGTCACCCACGAGAACAATTCGCGTTTTTTCACTCGCGCGCGCAACGAGTTGGTCCAGCATCGTTAGTTCGCTCATGGATACTTCATCCACCACGATGAGATTGTGTTCGAGGGGCTCGGTGCCCACGTCGCGATCCGCGCGTAGTGCCAAGAGGCGATGAAGCGATCCGCTGCGCTCGTCAATGTGCACCGTGGAATGCTCGTCGAGTCCTAGGGCTTGATCGAGGGCTTCACGAAGTCGCACGGCGGCCTTCGCCGTGGGTGCAGCGAGGGCTACGAAAAGCGGTGCGCCTTGAGCGGTGGCTTGCTTGGATAGCTCGTGCAGCACATGACTGATCGTGGTGGTCTTACCCGTACCCGGTCCACCAGTGACGACGGAGATGCGGTGTTGAGCCAGGCGACGGGCGACCTCGCGGGCACTGGGGTCGCTCAGACCGTGCGCCGTGGCAGTGAAGAGATTCAGTGGGTCATCCATGGGGCGATCGTGAGCATCAACGAGTGCGCGCGTCAGGCGCCACTCCGCGTGTGCGAGGCGTCGAAAGTAGAGGTACGTCGGTACGTCGTTACGTGTTGCAACCACAACGCTCGGACCCGTCATCGATACGGGTTGATCGAGTTCAGACCACTGAACGAGAACGTTCAGTGGATGCTCACGCATCCGCAGTGCGTGCTGCACAGCGCTCGCGATAGAAACGGGCGCGCCCAGGTCGCGCAGGTGCGCCTCTAGATCGTCGCTAGTGAGACTGAGCGCGACGTGCTCGAGTCGAGACGCGCGTGCCAGCAGCAGGAGGGTGAAGAGAAATTCGTCGTCGTCGATTTCCAGATCTCGACCTTCGCCGTTTTCATCGTTCGCTCGGCGAACGAGCGACTCAACCACGAGGCGATCTGATTCGTCAAAATATGCTTCCCACGATGAGTTGGCCCCCCAGCGCACTAGTAGTTCGTTCATTGAGTGCCCGCCAATAATTCTGAAGCAGCGACGACAACGTTGCTCGGAATAAGCCACGTAGCGATCCCACTCTGTGCACTGTGAGCCTGCGCGGCACCGCGAACGTAGAGGTAACACACACCGCCGAGAGTTTGAGCGGGGTCGTAGTTTGCCAAGCGGCCCCGCAAATATCGATGGAGGGCAATTTGATAGAGCAGAGCTTGCAGGGGGTAGGCGGAGTGAGCCATTTCGACGTTCAAACTTGCCGGCTCGTAGTTCGTTGACTGAGTGAGTTTGTTGCTCTTGTAATCCACAATCACAAATTGAGAACCTGTAGAAGATTCCACTTCGGCCACGAGGTCGATGGAGCCGGTCAAAAATCCTTCGAGCATTTGCGTGGAGTGAGCGGTGGAGCGAGCCGTATTGGCGAAAAATTCTCGAAAGGGACCCTGACTATCACCGTCGGCGACGAGTTCGCTCAGAGCCGCTAATCGCGAGCCCGCCAACGATCCGAGGGGCAAGGTAAATCGCATCTCCGAAGAAACCCGCTTGGCTCCGACGAAATCGTCGAGAGAACCGTTGTCAAACTGTGCACCGAGTGAACGGCTCAGCAGGGTCACAAAGCTCGCCGTGACGGCGTTAGACGCGGGGGCCAGACCATGCTCGTGCCACGCGTCGTTGATGGCCGCGCTCAACGCCACGATGTCGCTACTTCGAATGTGGCCAACGCAGGTCTCAAAAACTCGGTGGATGGCGTTACCGAGCGTTGTTCCGGACAGGCCGTCAAAGAGTTCGACGTCGGTATCAACGTCATCGTCGCCCACAAGATCTTCGCCCCACGCTCCCGCGTCGTAGGCCGCGCCGGCCGCGGCGTCATGGTGTTCAGTTCCTGGCGCCTTTACGTTCAGTGCGCTGTAACTCCATCGACGCAGATGCTCAGCCATATCGGGTAGTTCACGCAACGTCGGCTCACGAGTGATGACTCGTGCACGCGCTGGAGCGAGTACGCCGCTCGCAATCTCCAAGGGGCCAACGAGCGCCTCTCGACGGGCACTACTGAGTTCGTTCGGGGACCACGCGGCACTCAGTTCACTCCACTGGGCGGCTCCGTCGTGAGCCCACAGGACGCACAGTCGTTCGGCGCGCGTAAGGGCAACGTAAATCAGCCGGCGCGCTTCGTCCTGTTTTGCTCGAGTCGCCGGCGACTGCTTCGACCCTGAACCCAGTAGGGAATCTTCGTCCAGCACCCGACCCGTCGGCGACGTCCATGTCGACACTCCTCGACTCATCGACGACTGCTCCACGTCGGCAATCAGCACGATCGGAAATTCGAGGCCCTTCGCCGCATGAATGGTCATCAGTCGAAGTGCGTCTTGGTCACTTTCCACGCGACGTTGCGCGTCGTCATTTCGCTCCAGCGCATCGGTGGCTTCAACCATCAATGCGTCGAGCCGAGCCAACAGTTGACTCGGGGCCAAAGCCCCCGAGAACTGATTGGCCAGGACATCAAAGAGGTGCTCGAGGTCGGTCCAGTTCCGATCTGCGTCACCGCTCGCTCGAAGGCGCGCCAGCAGTTCGCCCGACAGTGTTCGTCTCGCCCACGCACTGACACCGAGTTCGTTCACGTCGCTCGACATTCGTAAGAGTTCCTTCTCAGAAACATCGACAAACCACGTTGCTCTGCGTAGCGCCGCGCGACGAGGATCCCGAGCGTCACAGATAATCCACAACAGGCTGCGCAACTGATGTGCTGCGTCCGAGACGAATACCGACACGGCCCCGGCCGAAACCGTTTTGATGCCGTCTCGTTCAAATCCGCGTCGCAAAAGGTTCAGGGTGAACTGTCGCGCACACAGCACCGCAATATCGCTCGGCGCCACGCCGTGCACGTCAATCAGCGAGCGAACAGCCGATCGAACATCGCGAACTATTGAATCATCGACGCTCTTTATCCCTTCGCCGTGGCGAACAACGAGTAGGCCGCGATCGCTCGCGTGAGCGTCACTCGCAGCGACCGGCACAAAGAGCACGGGATCGGCTCCTTCGTCACGCGAGAAGTGCCAGCCGATGGTGTTGGCGTGAGTGAACAGGTCCTGCAGCCCGCTGAGCAAACCCGAACTCGAGCGGTAGTTCGTCGTCAACTCCATGTGAAGGGGCTGTCGCTCGTTGCTGGTCGTGGACTGAATCTGAGCGACCCGCTGAAAGACGCTGACATCGCCGCCGCGAAAGCCGTAGATGGCCTGTTTGGGGTCGCCCACGATAATTATCGGCACGGGATTGTCGCCTCGGCGAAACGCCGCGTCGAAAATTTCCCACTGCAGCAGATCGGTATCTTGGAATTCGTCAATGAGAACGAGTTGGAAACTCTCGCGCAGTCGAACCGCCAGCACACCCGCGTCGTTGGTTATTTCGTGATGCAGCCGAGAGATCAGCTGGTCGAACGTTGTCTGGCCCTCGAGTTCTTGCAAGACCTGAAGGCGCACCCACGCCTCATGAAGCAGTTCCACGGCTCGAGAAGCCATCTCGGAACTATCGGGGTTGTCGTTCCAAAAACCCACGCGATCTCCAACGAAGCCACCCGCGCTCTCGACGGCACTGAGCGCGCTGACCAAGTTTTTCGCGATGCGTTCGGCGCCCGGAGTCTTCAGATCTTTCGAGTCCGACGCGTCAAGAAATTCAAGTAATTCGAGCAACTGAGAATCCTGCGACGTGATGCGTCGAGTGACGACTTCGTTAACTGCGCGCCGACGAAGTTCGCCTCCGGCCATAACGTCCGCTTCGACTGAATCGTTGAGCGCGGCGGCGAAGGAATGAATCGTGCGTGCGTTTACCTCGTCGAGGCGAGACATAACCTCGCGATATCGCGATCGAAGTGCGTCGGGACCAATCGTGTCGGCGAACCTCTGCAACGCCTCAACCCACGCGGGGTGCGCGCCGTGCTCACGCGAACCGCTGTCAGATTGAAGGCACATTCGATCAATCTGAGTGCCGATCTCTACAAATCGGCGCCGCAGTCGCGACTTCAACTCTCCGGCCGACGCGCGAGAGAAAGTGACCATCAGCAATTCGCTCGGTTCGTGATTTTCTTCGAGTAGCCAACGCGCGGCGAGGTGCGTAATCATCCACGTCTTGCCCGTTCCCGCACTGGCACTGATGACGAGAAGATCCTCGATCTCGCCCATGGACGAGTTGTAGGGATCAAAGACGCCGCTCACGAGTTGGCTGCGTTCTTCGCAATAAGGGGTTCGTACGAATCGGTGACCTCTATTCCACTCCACAGAGTGGGGTGCGATTGACGCCAACGTCGAGCGGGGGAACGTCGCGACTGATTCATTTCGCACACTTCAACATTGGCTAGGGCGCGGCGAAGTTCGTTCGCCAATGGCGCCTCACCGGTGCTGGACAGAGCAACAAGATCGTCGTAGTTCGCTGGAAACAGCAGTCGGTGAGCTATTTGGTTGGCTTCCCCCGGCTGCGAGAAACCAGTCTGCCACGCTGCGCGCGCCTCTTTGTGGCCGTAGCGAACGAAGGCAATCGAAGTCGTTGAAAACAACGGCACCACTTCGCTTCGTGATCGGCGCAGCAGTTCCACGAGTATCGACAGGTCAGCGCGTGCCTGAAGGGACGTTGCTGCATAACGAAGACGGATAAAGGGATTTCGAGGAAAGTCGTTGGCTAGTACGTCGCCGGTTTTTCTCGCGTACGCAGTTGCCCGGTCCGGTAAGAAATACGTCATTACTGATACGTCGTCGTCGGGAAAATCAATTTTCTGAAGTAGTAGCTGTGCGACGAGGCGCAGGAGGTGTCTCGGTTCCCGATCGCTCTTAGTGCGGGCGACCAAACTTGTCGCAACGAGTGAGCCATCGTCTCCTCGTCCCCAGCGCAGCGACGAGTTCGACGACTGTCCAGAACTGACCCGGGTAACGCTCAGTTCGCTGGAGAGAGAAAGTGACGAGTGGACATCGGTCTCGTGCTCAAAATCGCCGATATCACTTTGGTCTAACGCATAGTTATACGCGGCGAGATTGAGCAAGGGCAGTCCCAATCGATGGTGCCACAACTGTGGTGGCACGGCTGCGGTCGCTGACTCACTCAACAAGATCGTGTTTCTGAGTAACGACGTATGAACGTGGAGCCACGCGCAATCAAGACCTTCGCAGTCCGCACTCGCTTCGTGGTCGAAGTGACTAAAAGGTGGAATTTCGTGCCCGAGCGCAAACTCGGAACTGAGAACGGTTGCGAGTTGCTCTAAATACGCGCGCTGGAGCGCAGAACGGTGAAGAGCGCTCACCGAAATGGGGGGAACTGTGGCGTCGGCGCTCGGTTCTTGGGGTATCTGCGCTGCGAGGGTCCGGCGAACATAAAAGTTGACCGGAGCAGAAAGAAACTGTTCAATGTCCTCGCGCGAGACAGATGGTTCGTCCGCCAAGCAGGGCAACAGTATTGGCGAGGGTGA
>JANXTQ010000235.1 GCA_025352305.1 Actinomycetes bacterium | reverse complement strand
CGGGCCTCGCCGGAGTCACTCAGGTGTCGGGTGTGTCGCACTACATCGATCTGAATTTCTTGGTGGGCAGTGCCGGAATTGGTTTTACTGCTATCACGGTGGCGCTCCTCGGTCAGAACCGACCGATCGGAATCGTGTTTGGGTCCCTCTTATTCGCTGCACTCGACGTCGGGGGTCGTGCCATGCAAGGTCAAACAGGCATTCCCTTTGATCTGGCCACGGTCATTCAAGCGGTGATTGTTTTGTTCGTGGCGACCCCGGCGCTCATCAAGCAGGTCTTCCATCTTCGAACGATCAAATCGGGCGCCGTTGTTGTGGCAACGAAGGGTTGGCGATGAGCGACACCGAACTTCACGTGGGACAGTCCGATGACCGGGGGGATTCGACTGACGCCCCGCAACGCTCCGGCGCAGGTAACGCCAGGAGGTCAATCGGAGTTGGAACCGGTCGAACACGCGTCATCGGCGGAACCCTCAGCGCCCTCGGCCTCTTTACTGCCCTCGTTTTTGGCGTCGGCGTCGGTCTACGGCCACACAGCACCCTTACTTTTTCACCAATAAATCTGACGAGTGCGCCGCCTTGGCACCTCGGAGATTTGACGGTTTCGACGTGGATCGCCAATCTGATTCTGGGCGTTATCGTTCTCGCGCTGGGCGTAGAGGTCATCGTCAGGGTGCCCGCGCGGGGACTACTCGCGCGTTTTGGTGTGGGCGCGTTTATCTTCATGATCTCGTTGTTGCTATGGGCGGCGCGAGTTCCCGGACCGTCGCAAGTGCCCTTTTTCAATCTCACTGCGGTCCTTTTGGGAGGCGCCACGATTGCGACATTGCTCGTGTTTGGATCGTTGTCCGGAGTTCTCTGTGAGCGAGCCGGAGTTGTCAACATTGCCATTGAAGGCCAGTTCATTGCGGGAGCGATGGTCGGCGCAATTGTTACGTCGGTAACACACGATTTTTTCTTGGCGGCCGGTGCAGGAATTGTGCTCGGGGGCCTAATTGGACTTCTTCTCGCGTACCTCTCAATTCGATATTTGAGTGATCAGATCATTGTGGGTGTGGTTATCGTCACCATGTTCGCCGGACTGAGTTCGTATTTGACCTCTCAAGTTCTCACTCCGTATCAGAATCTGAACATCGGCCAGCAGCCACCTAACTGGCCCATTCCAATTCTGAGCAAGATTCCGATTCTCGGTCCCGTGCTGTTTAATCAGAATGCGTTCTTCTACGTGATGATTTTGCTGGTGATCGCCGTATCGGTCGGGCTTTTTCGCACCCGGTGGGGGTTACGCGTTCGCGCCGTCGGCGAGCACCCTCGCGCCGCGGCGTCCGTTGGCATTTCCGTCGAGGCCGTTCGTTATCGAAATGTCGTGATGGGTGGCGCTGTGGCTGGCCTCGGAGGCGTGGCGTTCATCTCCACGCACGGAGCATTTCAACCGGGAATCACCTCCGGTTTCGGTTACATCGCGCTAGCGGCAATGATTTTCGGCCGGTGGCGCCCGTCGGGTGCCGTGGTGGCCTCCATCATCTTTGGTCTCTCGGGATACCTAGGGAAAAATCTGCAGACGTACGGTGTTCCGATCAACGGATACTTCTTGGCGATGTTTCCGTATTTGATCACCATTGCCGTCGTGGCGGGACTTATTGGCCGCGTGCGCCCACCAGCGGCCGATGGCCAGCCCTACCAGCGCGACTAAGAACTCGCACCGAGACGGCGAACGACGAAAGCCGCAGCGGTCATGGCTCGCGAAAGCGCAACCGACATGGTTTCTCCCTGAAGTCGAGCGGCGAGGTAACTCCCACTGGCTGCGTCACCGGCTCCCGTGGTGTCAATGACGTCACCGGAGTGAGCGGACACGCTGACGCGATCGTTGGCGTTTGCTGCGGTCGCGCCGTTCGGACCTTGGCTAATCATGACCTCTTCAAAGTGACGAGCGAGATAGTCCATTGCATCAGGGACATTCGTCGTGTGGCTCAACGCCAGGGCCTCTTCCTCATTGGCGAACAAGGTGCTCGCTCCGGCGACGCTGGCTAAGAATTTGTCGGGTCCCATGCTTAAGAGGGGACCGAGCGAACAGACGTCGACGGAGATGCTTCGACCACGGCGAATCGAGTCGTTAATAACGACCGCAACGACGCGTCGGGTCTCCTCGCCTAAAACGGTGTAGCCCGACAGGTGAAGGTGATCGAACTCTCCACTCGTGAGCTCGATGGCCATCTGCTCGTCCAAGAAAGCGTTGGCCCCGCGACTCGTATACATGGCACGTTGGCCGTCGGGCGCAACCATGGCGACCACGACTCCCGTCGGTGCGCTGACGCTGCGCACCCGCAAACTCACTCCGTCACGTTGCAGTTCGCTAACGGCCATCTCACCTAAGCCGTCGGTTCCAACAACCCCCGCGAACTCAACGTCGCAGTGAGCAGCGACCAGTGCTGCGGCCACGTTCGCTGCCGATCCGCCGCGAGAGATCCGAACTGTCGATGGCGTGTCGCTGGTCGGAGCAGGCGTGCCGTGAGGGTGAACAACGACGTCAACCATTAAGTCGCCGAGCACCACGACGCGAACGGTCACCGTTGGTTGCTGGCCATCGCCGCGGCAATCTCTCCCGCCAAGGCGGCATTGGCGACGACGAGATCACGATTTACTTGCAAATTCGATCCTCCCGCGCGTTGAGAGAAAGTCGACAACATCGCCGGAGTAACGGCTTTG
>JANXTQ010000120.1 GCA_025352305.1 Actinomycetes bacterium | reverse complement strand
GTCAATGTCCGCACGGAGCGTTGCGCACTCAAAAGATGTTGAGCAATCGCCGATCCGGAGTAGCTGAACGCACCGGTGACGGCGTCAACTCCGGTGTCGTTGATATTGACCACAGAGTTCTGTGAAGCGTGAGTAGAGAGGGTCATCATTTTCCTTTCGCGCCGGTCGTGGCACTAAATGCGCCCATGAGCCCGGCAAACTTCTGCACCTGGGCAAACAGTTCAATGGCGGGCGAGCGATCACCATCGAGATGCGTGAGCATTTCGAGTCCGATATACATGGCGACTACGGCGTAAGCAGCGTCCTTGGCGGCAATCAGCGATCCGAGACCGGACTCTCCAATAAAGCGTTCGAGGGCTACTTCGGCGAAGGCAAACCACGGCGCGATGCGTTGAGCGACCTCGGCACCGAGTCCCACTGTTGTCGATGAACCGGCCATCATTTCAACGAGAACGGTGACGTAGCCCGCGTCAAGATCCTCGCGAAAAATTTGCCAGGCGACGTCAATGAGTTCCGAAGGGGTGCCTGCATTTTCAACTGCGCTCGAATATTTCGCCATGCGTCGTTCGCTGACGGTGTCGAGTGCAACCAGCAAGAGATTGGCCACAGATCCAAAGTGATAGAAAACCAGCGCTTGATTCTGATTTGCGCGCTCACCAATGGAGCGAGCGCTGGTTCCGCCAAACCCATCATTTATGAGTGAGCTAATGGCCGCATCGATGAGCTGAGTGCGCGTTTGCGTCGAGCGGCCACCTTCGTTGGTACCAATCTTGCTGGGGGATCCCGGACGGGCCACGCAACTCCTTTTAAGCGACTGCTCAAAGTATACACATAATAAGTGACCTAACTCGAACTATGCGGATTTGGCAGTGAGACCGCGCATATTAAGTTCCCTCAGATGAGTATCTCTGAACCAGCACTGTCGATCCGACGCCGCGAACAGTCCCCCTTTCAGCCCGTCGCACTTTCAGCGGAGGCATTGAGCGTGATCGACCGAGCCCGTCGAGCTCTGCTCGTAGAGCGCCGGACGTTGACATCGAGCGAGGTCCGAGAGCTCCACGATCTCGGCGTAACGGCAACGGGAGATCTCGCATCGTTGGCCCATGAGGTTCGTCTCGCGTACGTGGGCAACACCGTGGAGATCGAAGGAATCGTCTCCGCCAAAACGGGGGGTTGCCCCGAAGACTGTCACTTTTGTTCTCAGTCCGCACAGTTCGCGACCGACGTCAAGGCCACGCCTTTTCTTGACTACGACACCCTGTTGCTGGCGGCGCAAGAAACGCTCGCTACGGGAGCGACCGAGTTCTGCATTGTCTTGGCCGTTCGCGGTCCCGATCAACGCACCATGGACCGTCTGCTGGATTTCATTCCGAGGCTCGCTCAAGCAACGGGACTGCAGATTGCGGTGTCGGCGGGAATTTTGACCTCCGAGCAGGCGTCGGCGTTCGCGGCTGCGGGAGTACACCGCTACAACCACAACTTAGAAACGGCCGCGAGTTTTTTCCCTGAAGTCGTAACGACCCATTCGTACGACGAGCGACTGGACACCTGTCGTTTGGTCAAGGCGAACAACATGGAGTTGTGCTGCGGTGTGTTGCTTGGAATGGGAGAGACGAACGAACAACGCCTCGAACTTCTGGGCGCACTACGAGATCTCGAGCCCAACGAAGTTCCCATGAATTTTCTGAACCCGCGCCGAGGGACTCCCTTTGAGCACTTAGAGCACGTTGAGCCGATCGAAGCACTGCGTTGGATAGCGCTATTTCGCCTCGCCATGCCGTCGGTGATTCTGCGCTACGCCGGAGGACGAGAAGTGACCCTCAAGCAGTGGCAAGAACTCGGCATGACCGCGGGAATCAACGCCCTCATTGTCGGCAACTACCTCACCACTCTCGGTCGCTCACCGGCTGAAGACATTTCCATGCTGCACGAACTGCAAATGCCCATCGGCTCGTTGTCGTCGGTTCTCTAAGCGTGGCACACTGCACGGCGTGCGGCCAAGAGTCCTGCACGGGCTGTCGTCGTGAGTTCGACGCGGTGCGTTACTGCATTGAGTGCGGTCGTCGCTTGGCCGTGCGAGTGACGCCAAGCAGCGTGCGTGCATCGTGCCAACAACACGGAGTAGTGAGCAGCGAGTGAGACAACGACCCGAGAACGCACCGAGACGGAACGTTTCTCGTGATTACTGTTGCGCCAATGGCCAACGCAGCAACCGGACTGACGAAAGCAACCGATGAGCTCTGAGAACTCCTTGCGCGTTCCCGCGATCACGCTTCG
>JANXTQ010000214.1 GCA_025352305.1 Actinomycetes bacterium | reverse complement strand
CCGCGAGCGCGGGCACATTTCTCGTCAATGTCGGAGACGCGGGAGTTGGTCTGGAGAAAGTTTCTCTCACCGTGCACAACTAACTAGACATTCGTCAGCGAATTCAGGGATGTGGCCACTTCTCGTGAGATCCAATGAATTCACGGGACTATTCGGAGAAATAGTTAGGACTTGGGACAGCGAAGCGTCCACGCATCGAGCGACAGGTGCTTGGCGATGCCAAATACGCCACTCGGAAGTGACGCACAAAAGTGCGTTGTCGTGGTGTACTCAATGTCGAAAACGGGTTTGGCGTGGGTAACGAAGGAGGAGAACGAACTGCATTCGTGATACGCCACGCACTGTTCGTCTACGACGAAATCAAAGTTTGCTTGGAGATCCTTAGCCCCACTGGCAAAACTTTTGAGGGCCACCGCTAGATGATCCGCGTGCGCGAGCGAAGCAATGGCGCGGTCGTAGGTGTACTGCTGCGCCCGAGTGAGCGCGAATCCGCTGGCATTTTCAAATCCGTTGACGTTGTCAGGATCGACGGCATCAAATCCCTTGGCAGCGCAAATATCGATTCGTTTTTTCATGATCGGCAAGAGAACCGTGAGCCGGCGAATATCAAGCCACCGCTCGCCCGGCCAGCCCGCGTCGGGCTTTCCCAACACTGATTTCGGAAATGACGCCGCGTCGGGCCGCCAGTTCTCCCACGTTCCCGCATCGAAGTAACAGACGGCTCGTTTTGAGAGTGCGTGAAGCGCTGCCACTTGCGCCGAGCTGGCATCAGTGCCGTCAAACTCCATCATTGAAAACGAGCCCTTCATCTGTGCCGCCGTGGGAGGCGTAGAGAGCTTGATCTGAAACCTGTCGGAAGAATCGGGCTTCCACGGCGTCGACGCCGACGCGATCGGACCAATTATTAAAACGAGCCCGGTACATATCGCGATAGCCCGTGTACAAAATTGACGCATAGTGCAGATCCTGTCTCGTTGGCCTCGAACGAATCCAAAGTTTAGGTTGGCGTCTCGACCGTAGTCGTCGGTTGGGCACCGAAAAAGTGCGTGAATCGCAGCGAGGGAAGGCTTCAATGGGCGTTGGATCTGGACCCGTCGCGTACCTTCGATGTAAAATGAACGTGAATTCAACTGTCCAAAATCGGCGTGAATGGATGAAATATTTAACCCGTCACTACGGATCTCTGGTGGCACTCAATTCTCCGGGGAGCGTTCCAAATGGACCCAATACAACGGACCGCAGCACGACGAATGTGGGCTCGACAACCTCGCATTGCCGATTTGCCACTCCCGTGGAACCGTAAGCGATTTTGGAAATTGGCGGTGGCACGCCCTCGGTTCTTTCGCGTAATTGACGGCTCATTGTGTATCACGGAGTGAGTGAAGCTTTCACAACAGATTCGAGAAACGAAAAAACCACCAACTCGGCGGGCTCATGATTTTGGACGAAGAGAATCCTGAGCGACTGCTCTATCGATCGATCAAGCCGCTACTTGTTCCCGATCCCTCAATCTCTGATGGAGCAACATCGTCGAAAGTCGTGTTTTCCACTCGGCATGACCGACGAGCGGATACTGGTCAAGGATCGTTTCGACGTGTACTTCAACGTAAACGAGTGCTGCTTTGGGGCTGGCTGCCTCGACATGCCGGCGACTCTTTCGAAGTCGGCACATAAGCATGCGGCGACATCAATAGTCAATTGAAAGTGCTGACTCCGTTACCCTTACGGTGCAGATCGCATTCTGGGGTGAAAATGAAAACTGAGCAATTCGGTGCCCCGGCGGTCGGCCCCCCGCACTTCGTAACTCGTCAAGGTGGCGAGCACTTTTCTGACCTCTACGGAGTGATCTGATGTCGATTCACGAAGTACCTCAACGCAGCGAACTGCGATCCACTGCATCTTTTGGCCAACTTGAGTTGCACCAGGGGGAGATCTCCTCTCAGAGTTTGCGCGAACTGTTCGAAACTGATGAGAGCCGGGGACAACGACTCGTTGCTCGCGCGGTCGGTCTCTACGTGGA
>JANXTQ010000213.1 GCA_025352305.1 Actinomycetes bacterium | reverse complement strand
GCTCATTGTTAATCCGCGCGATGAGGCGTCCGCTCGACGAGTCATCAATGAACCAAAGCGCGGTCTCGGCGACGTGGCCCAAACGAAACTCGGCGCGTTCGCTGCCGCCAACGGACTCAGTTTTGCCGAGTCAGTGAACTTCGCGGCCCGAGCGGGACTGACGGGTCGCGCCCTGAAAGGTGCCGCACAGTTCGCCTACGTATTGGAACAACTGCGCGCGATGAGTAATGATCTCGCACCGGGCGAGATGATCCGCGCGATCGTTCAAGAAAGTGGTCTCGGCGACGAACTGCTGGCCGAGGGGACCGACGAGGCGAAGAGTCGTCTCGAAAACTTGGGAGAGTTGGCGTCGGCGGCGGCGCGCTATGAGACGCTGCTCGAATTCACCGAGAAAATGGCGCTCGTGAGTGAGTCCGATCACCTCGACAGCGGCACCGGTGCGGTGTCGCTCATGACCATGCACGTCGCTAAGGGTTTGGAGTTTCCGGCCGTCATCATTACCGGATTGGAAGAAGGCAACTTTCCTCACTCGCGCGCCCTCGCGGACCCGGACGAACTCGAAGAGGAGCGCCGACTGTGTTACGTCGGAATCACGCGCGCCATGCGATTTCTCGCGCTGACGCACGCGTGGAGTCGAACCCGTTGGGGACAGATGCAAGACACGTTCGAAAGTCGGTTCTTAAAGGAGATCCCCTCCGAGCTCTACGAAGAACTCATTTCGGCGCCGCCCGTTCGGCGGGCGAGCTTTCGTGATGAGGACGTGGGCTTCACGGGACGCTCGACGGAGTTCACCGAAGGTCGCGCATTTGGTAGCGGCAGTGCGCCGCCGGTGCGTTCGACGGGCGCAGAGAAGTTGGGTTTGGCGGTCGGCGATCGCGTGGTTCATGATCGTTACAGCGAAGGAACGGTCCTCGCGGTGGCCGGCGAGGGCGCTCGCACGCGTGCGACGGTGCGATTCGACAGTTTCGGCGACAAACAGTTAGTCCTGGCTCTCACGCCACTGAAACGGCTGTCGTAACTCGTATTCTTACGGGGATTTAAGCCCAAGTGAACGTCGCAGAGCTGCCCAAGTGACAGAATTGTCACCCATGGTTTCTCGTTCGGCGCAGTCGCTGCGCCCGGCTGAATCTCGGCGCGCTGAGAGCTCGGCGCAATCGAGTTTCACCTACTTGCGTCGTCGCGTGCTGATTGGCGCGGTGCTCATCGTCTTGGTCTTTTTTGGATATCTCGGGACCACGCTCGTCATGTACTTAGGAAATCCCACCTACGGCCTCTCCCTGTCGGCGCGAGCGGCCGAGTGGGGCCGAGGTCACGGGCTTGGTCCGGTCGTGACGTGGATGGAAAACGAGCAGGTGCGACTCAATCCCGCCAAAGACGGCGGTGCTCCGCCGAAGAACGCCTTCGGCAGCGGAGCGGGTCCGGTCAATGTTCCGAGATCTGGCCATCTGCCCGCGCCGTCTCGCTTGGTCTCACCAGCAGGTGCTCCGCTACCCAACGAAGGGGTCTGGCACGTTGCAGGACGAACGACCGCTAAGGGAATACCGACGATCTACGAAGCCATCGTGCGTACCGACCCACTTCACACTTCGTACGTCGCAGGAGTGGCGTGGATGGATCCAACGGTTCTCAAAGCACAGTTGTACTCCGGAAGCCAGATTCCTGGTCCCGGGAAGTTCACGTACACCGCGCCGATTAAGTACAACGCCACTAAAACGCTGGTTGCCGCCTTTAACGCCGGATTTCGTATGCAGGACGCGCACGGCGGTTACTACACCGACGGTCACATTATTGATGGCTTGACAATGCGCCGGGGTGCCGCCTCTGCCGTGATCTTTAAGAACGGAACTCTCGGCGTCGGTATGTGGGGGCGGGATTTCAGCTTCGCAAAGACTAAAGGCATCGTGTCGGTTCGCCAGAACCTCAATCTGATTGTCGATCACTCTCGCGTTGTGCCGGGCCTCAACACGCGCGACCAATCCATTTGGGGTCAGACTCTCGGCGGAACGGCCTTCGTTCCGCGAAGTGGCATCGGCGTGACCAAGAACGGCGCCATTGTTTATGTCGCGGGTTCCACGATGTCCATTACCTCACTAGCCCACGTCTTGGCCCTCGCCGGGTGCGTTCGTGCGATGGAGTTAGATATCAATACGGATTGGGTCCAGTACTCGACCTTTAAAGCGCCGATTGGACATGCCATTAGTGGCGGCTTTGGTCACTCACTGCTCAGTTCCATGAACGGAACCCCGTCGCGCTACTTCGTAGCGAGTTGGGCTCGAGACTTTTTCACCATGTCGCTGCGTTAATCAGCGGTTCTCACTCACTTTTCGCCACAGCGGCGCGGGCAAATGACGCAGCACGCCAAAGACGTACTTAAGCAGCGCGGGACTGTAGATAATCCGTTGGGACCCCGACATTGCTTTCAGTGTCGTGGCGGCAACCTGATCCGCAGTCGTGGTCATGGGAGCATCAGGTAGTCCCGCAATCATCTTGGTGCGAACCGGTCCACTGCGAAGTATTTGCAGGGTCACGCCGGTGCCGATAAGTGAGTCGGCCAGTGCGTCACAGAGCCGATCAAGTCCCGCCTTCGCGCCACCGTAGATATACGAGTTGCGCCGAACGCGAATAGCCGCAGCGGAACTCATCACCAGAATTCGACCGGAACCTTGAGCCACGAGCCGGCGTCTGATTTCGGCGAGCGCCGCCACGGGCCACGTGAAGTTGACCGTGGCCATGTGGGCAACGGCGACAGGATCGTCTTCGTCGCTCAACTGATGTCCGAGCATGCCGACAGCAATGATCACGAGGTCCACTGGAGCGCCAACGGCGTCAAAGCATGCCGACACCGTCGGCCCAGCGTTGGCGGGGTCGAGTGCGTCAAAGGTGACGGTGTCCGTTGATGTTGCTCCACTCGCGCGAAGTTTCGTTTCCACTTCCTTCAGCGCGTCGCTGTTGCGTCCCGCCAGGACCACACTTCGAGTTCGTTGCTGCACCAGTTGCGTCACGATTGCGAAGGCAATCTCGGAGGTTCCTCCGAGCACGATCACATTCTGGGGCTGGCCAAAGGCGTTTTCCATGACTTCCTATCTCTCAACAAATCCAATTCGTCGGGCCAGGTCACTCGTAATGACGCTCTGCGGATCGACCGATTTTTTAATGGCTTGAAACTCAGCGAGTCGTGGATACATCGCCACCGCGCTCGCGG
>JANXTQ010000208.1 GCA_025352305.1 Actinomycetes bacterium | reverse complement strand
GTCGGGCTACCTGTCGGTGGCTCGTCAGTTCTCAGGTGTTTCGGGCGATTGGACTGTTCCAGCGGTGACGTGTAATTCGCCGCTGGGAGCGTGGGCATCGCAGTGGATCGGCATTGGTGGTTACCACGATCCTCGCTTAATCCAGGTCGGCACGGATACCGACTGTTTGTCCGGGCAGGCAACGTACTACGCCTGGTACGAATATCACAGTGTGGCCGGTGACGCGGTGGGCTTTAAGGAAACTGTTCCATCGCCCACTCTCTTTCCGCTGCACGCGGGCGATCACATGCACGCCTCCATCGCGCTCGGCAAAAGTCGCGTTGTCGTCCTGACCAATTACACGGAGCATTGGAGTTACCGCACGCCGATTGTTCCAATGGTCAACTTTGGTGCAGCGGGCACGGTCGAGTGGGTGACGGAAGATGAGCCAGGAGCTGATGGCGTTAGTCAAGGACTTCTCCCAAATTTTGGAAGCGTCCACTTTGAACAGGCCATTGCCACCGTTCCCGGTCGCAGCGCGACGCTGGTTCACTATCGACGAATTGGAATCAATCTGGTCTTTCACGGCGAGCAACTCGCCGTGACGAGTTCGTTGGGCTCGAACGGTTCTTCTTTTAACGAGCAATGGTTGGCCGCACGATGACCCATTCATATTTCGCTGTTGACAGTGCATTGACCGAAATCGACGTGACGAAGTTGGAGGAGGAGAAATGAATAGTGAAATGATTTTTGATCAGCTCATTGATTCACTGCGCCGAGCAGAAGTAGTGACTCGCGGGCTGTGGGCTAAGGGAATGTCGGTTGCCGAAGCCAATGAGTGGTGGGTTACTCCTAACGATGCTCTGGGGGCAGTGGCGCCGTGCTGGAGATGGAGCAGCGGATTCGACGATGCGCTGTTTGAAGTTGAAATTGCCGCTCGCGCGGAGCAACCGAGTCATCTATAAGAAAAGTCTGCCACCAGGGTTCGCCGCCACAGCCGTAGTTGTCGCCGCCCGGTCTTAGGACCCGGCAACTACTGCTCTGGCGCACCCGACGTGGCGCTCTTCCACAGTTCGAAGTAGTTCTTAAAGGTGATGTCCGCCGTGATGTATCCGGCCGAAACTAGTTCTGCGTGATACGCCGGCAAGTTGTGCCACGGCACTCCCATGTCCACGTGATGTGCCAAATGCCAGCCGGTGTTGTACGGCACGAACCAAAAACGGGCTAGCCAATGCTGAGTGACGTTGTGCGTTGTCAGTCGCCGATCATCGCTGCGCTGCATTCCGCCGTGCTCCGCGATTGCTCGAAGCCGATTAAGAACGCGCCACTGCGTCATCCAGGGCAACCACCAAAAAGCGAGGTAACTCCACCACGCGCCGCTGGCTAGCCAAAAAACCCCAAACATGATGACCTGGACGAGGAGAATCTCGCTCGACAGTCGCCGTGACGACGATCGTGTCGTGGCCATAACTAAGGCCTTGAAGTTCTTATATCCCGAAATGCCCACGGCGTCGCGCACGAGTCGACGGCGAAGGTCCGTTGGCTCGCAGGGATATCCACGATAAAAAGCAATATCGGGTTCGTCCGGTCCGAATTCGTCGCGGTGGTGGGCAAAGTGGCTGCGGCGGTAGATCGAGATCGGCACGAGCGCGGGGTAGGCGACAATCCACTTTCCTACGAAGTCATTGATCCGCTTGTTAGTGAACAGCAGTTTGTGGGCCGCTTCGTGCATCAGGATTGCAAATCGCGCGTGCATGGGACCCATGAGCACGAAAGCCCCGAGCGCCGCCCACACGCCCCAGTGGGTTCCGCCCCAAACAAGCAGTGCCGTCCACGCCCACACCATCGTGACCGCTCGAACGTTTCGCCAGTTCTCAATGTGGCGATACTTCTGGCGAAGTTCGGGGATGGCCATGCCGTTGGCCAAGAGGCGCTCACTCGGCAGTACCGAGCTCAGCGCTTCGTTGTCGGGCACGAGCGTGATGGTCACGGCTAAATCGTAGGTCCTGAGTGCCCGCGCCCCTCGGCGCACCCTGGGCTATGGTCGAGGCACCTCGCGCCAGCGAAGTCGGTGAAATTCCGACGCTGTCCCGCAACTGTATGTGGGCCCATTTGGGTTCATGAGCCAGGTCGCCTGACAAGAGGGGAAGTGAAAGACAGCTCTCGAGGTAAGGGGCGGTCGTTCGGATCTCCATCCGTCGTCCTCACCACTTCGACGAAAAGGAGACCAAATGAGACTTTCCCCGTTCCTAGCGGCCATCAGTGCCGTCACCGCCTGTGCCGTGGCATTGCCGCCGGCAGTCACTGCTGGTGCGGTGAGTTCATCAAATATGTGCATTGTTTCAATGTCGCCGTCGGCGACGGAGACACTCTTTGCGCTCGGTGCGGGTCATCAAGTCGAGGCCGTTGACAAGGACTCCAACTTCCCGCTCACGGGACTGCCAAAGAAACGCATTGATCCGTTCAATCCCAGTGCAGAAGTGATCGCGACGATCTGCAAAGTCACCAAAGCACATCCGAGCTCCAAGCCCGACTTGGTTGTCATCTCCTATGACGCGAACTCGATTGGCGAACAGCTGGGAACACTCGGCGTGCACGTGGTGACACAGTCGGCGCCCGCCACGCTCGCTGACGCGTACGGCCAAATCAACACGCTGGGATCGCTAACAGGTCACTCGCCAAAAGCGGCGTCCCTTGTTAAGGGTCTCAAGTCGACAATCGCGCGCGACGTCGCGTCAATTGCGGCGCACCCAAAGAAAGTTCTCTCGACTTACTACGAACTCGACCCGACGTTGTACTCACTCACGAGTGCGACGTTCGTTGGACACTTGATGCGCCTTGTCGGTGTGACCAACATTGCCGATGCGGTGTCGTCTCCGTCCGACGGGGGATATCCCCAGTTATCGCGCGAGTACGTTGTGGCGTCGAGTCCCAAACTCGTGCTCTTGGCCGACACCGTTTGTTGTTCCGTTAACTACCGCAACTTTTCTCTGCGTACGGGATTTGGATCCATCAGTGCCGTCAAACACCATCACATAGTGGGACTCAATGACGACGTTGCTTCGCGCTGGGGACCGCGCCTGGGTTTACTGATGAACAAACTCACCGCCGCAGTGAAAGCAACGTTGGCGGACAAAACGGTGTGGACAAAGTAGTTCGTGTCGCCGTCGACACCTCCGAGTTACCGTCGCTATCTCACCGTATTGGTGGGATCAGCGGCGGTGCTGGTGATTGTTGGCACCGCCGCGCTCTTTCTCGGGCCGTCCTCGCTGCGTTGGACGACCGTTCTCGGAGACATCGGCGGACACCTCGGTCTCGTCCATCAGCGAACGAACCCAACCTTTGACACGATCATTTGGACGTTACGAGCGCCGCGGATTGTCCTGGCTGCGTTAGTGGGTGCCATGCTCGCGGTGGCGGGCGGCAGTTATCAGGGTGTTTTTAGAAACCCCCTCGCGGATCCCTACTTACTCGGCATCGCCGCTGGAGCGGGACTCGGCGCCACGATCGCGATTGTGAATATTTCCCACGTATCCAATGGGTTGTCGACGCCCACGTGGACGCCCTGGCTGGCGTTCGCCGGAGCACTGGTGGCCGTGGCACTGACCTGGACCATGGGCGGACGAGGGTTACGTTCCAACGCCTCGACCTTGGTACTGGCCGGCGTGGCAGTGTCGTCGCTTTTAACCAGCGCACAAACGTTTCTTCAACAAGGCAGTTCGAACACCATCACTCAGGTTTATCGGTGGTTACTCGGTTCGCTGGACTCAGCAACGTGGAGTGAGGTAACACTCATTCTTCCGTACGTCATTATTTGTGTTGCCATCTGCGTGAGCGCCGGTCGAGCACTGGACGTATTAAGCGTCGGAGACGTGGAGTCACGAGCCTTGGGACTGCCCGTTCGCCGGGTTCGTCTCGTTGTCGTGATTGTGTCGTCGCTCGGAACAGCGGCCGTGGTCAGTGTTGTGGGGCTCATTGGCTTCGTCGGAATCATTGTTCCTCACCTCATTCGACTGGTTGTTGGAACGTCGTATCGGCGCATACTGCCCGTTTGCGTCACGTTCGGCGCGGCGTTTCTCATCGTTGCTGACACTGTCGCTCGAAGTTCTTTGTCCGGCGGTGAAATTCCCATCGGAGTTGTCACGGCGCTCGTCGGCGCTCCGGTATTTGTGTTGGTTCTCAACGTTTCACGACGAGGCACGATATGACC
>JANXTQ010000202.1 GCA_025352305.1 Actinomycetes bacterium | reverse complement strand
TTTCGCGTTGGTGTCGTAAAACAACAGGTGACGGCCCTGGCTCGCTCGAGCGAGACTCTGAAAGAAGGCGCCGAGGTCGTAGTGAGCGCCGTCCATCTTGTTTACCGCCGCTTGGGCCACCGCGGTGATGTCGTCGTGTCGGGCGCGCTGCGAACCGGCGGGGTATTTCACGTAGAGCTGATAGAGCAGCAGCTTCGACACGTTGTGGGTGTCGACTGTTTGATTCACGTCCGAAACGTGGACGCCGCCGACCACCTTCAATATCTTGGCGAGCGTCGTCACGTCGACTCCCACCACGCCGTCAACTTTTATTCCTCGAGCTCGCTCGAGCATCGCGATCATCCAGCGGCTGGACGTGGGAAAGTCCCCGTTGGCGTTCACGGATTGCCAGATTCGCGTCGGTTCGAGAGCGCCGAATGCGCTGCGCGTAGCGGCGTCGGTAATAGCAACAGCGGGGTGGCGCAGAGTTAAGGTTCCGACGCTCGCGGCGTTGGTCATGGTGAACTTGCCGTTCTTGACGTGAAGCAGAGCCCACGAAAGTACGGCCCCTTGGTCGCGCATTTCTGATTGGTTCTGACCGGCAACGAGGTAAGTACGGGGACCGTTCGCTCCGAGAAAGGGCTGGGCGAAGTCCAAGGCCGCGCCACCTCGACTGAGGAGTGCGACAATTTTTCCGAGTTGATTGTTGAGCTTTATTCGTTCACTGCGTGCCGGACCCCACAACCCACCGGGCGAGGTCTGAAGAGCGTTAAGTGCGTGAGCGCTGCGGTGCACTTGGCGATCGAGCGTATTGAGAGCGAGCAAATTGATGGCGGTGCCGTGGCTCGCGTCAATGGCTGTAATTGTCAAGTTGAGCAGTGTCGTTCCCTGCTCGGAGAGCCGGTTGACCCCGTGAACCGTGTCAGTAAGTCCCGATACCTGGTGACCAACAATGGGAACCATTTTGAGCAACGAGATGGCCAGTGAACCGTTGAGAGTCGCGTCCGCTCGAGCGGCGAGTACGTGCATCTCGTTGAGTTGTGATGCGGCCTCCCCTCGGCCGGATGCACTGAGTAGTTCCGTGCGGTTTTGCACCAGCGTGCGGGCAATGTTTTGAGCGTTGGATAGATCGCTGCGGGCGTGCAGGAAAGCAACGACTCCGAAAATTACTGCTCCGAGAAACACGAAGACGAGGGCGAGGCCAACCCCCGCCACAATCTGGCGAAATATTTCGCGGGGCCAAATACGCAGGGGCACCGCACGCCACGCGCTGGAGCGTTGCTGCGGACGAGTGATGCGTTGACCACGGGTGTGACGGTGTCGCGTGCCGTGACGGTGCAGCGATAAGTGGTACCAGCCGTGGCGGTACTCGTGGAGCATGCGGGCTCGACGGTGGTGGAAACGGGGCGTCATTGAGGACTAGTCGCCGGCGATCGCGGCGCTAGGACGTACGGGTTGCAGAGTCGATTTCCGGCATAGGCAAGTTGTCGGGAATGGGCTTGGATGGTCCACCGTAAGTCCCACCCGATCCGTAGGTCGAACCGTATCCGTAGCCGTACCCATATCCGTATCCATATCCGTAGCCATAGCCGTAGCGGTAGTAGTTGTAAGAATCGGACTGCGGCGCTCGATTGAGCACCAGACCAACCAATGCGGCATCAACTTGAATCAACATCTCGATTGCTCGACCCGTGTCTCTCTTGGTGGAAATCCCCGAAGCAGCGACGAGCAGCACTGCGTCCGCTTGGGCAGCGAGAACCTGAGCGTCCGACACCGGCAACATTGGTGGCGAATCCAAAAGGACGAGGTCGCAACGCTGCTTGATCTCTTCAATCACCAATCTCGCACGACGTCCGGAGAGCAACTCAGCCGGATTGGGAGGAATCGGACCGGCCGGCAGGATCTTTAGATAGGCACTGCCGGGTACCTCAACTAATGCATCGTCCAACTCCGCTTCGCCGAGCAGCACCGACGTGAAGCCAATTTCGTTGGACACACCAAAGAAGTCGTGGATGCGAGGTTTTCGCAGGTCACAACCCACAATGATGATCTCTTGGCCTGCGGATGCCAGGGTGAATGCCAAATTTGCCGAGGTGGTGGTTTTTCCGTCCGCAGCTGCGGGTGAGGTGATCAGCAGCGTTCGAATGGGGTCATCGAGACTCATGAACTGAAGTGACGTTCGCAGAGATCGAAATGCTTCGGCGGCCGGACTTTTGGGTTGCTCGGCAACAATGAGCAAGGGCGTTTTTCGATCTTCCCATTCGCGAATAGCGGGAATGAGACCAATTGTTGGTCGACCATGGGCCAGGACTTCAAACTCTGCGCGAGTGCGCAACTTGTCGTCCAACGTCTCGCGAACTATTGAAATCACAATGCCCAATGCGAGGCCGGCAACCAGCGCCAGCAGCGCGTCGGTGGTTGGCTTCGGTGACAATGGAGTTCTGCTGGCCGTAGCGGTCACCAAGATCTTGATGGCGTTTGCCGGATTCAACAAACTGATCTGCTCACCGTTGAGAAGCACGGTCAGTTTCTGCTTGTTCTCGAATTGAGTGTTGAGACTTTTCTGAAGCAGGCGGCCTTCAATCGAATTGCGTCCCACCCGTTTGATCTGATTAATCAACTGGTCAACAAGCACGGTGGTGCCACTCAAGGCTTGCTGGGTGAAACTCATCGCGTTGATTTGACCTTCAACAAAATGAACGTGGTTGTACTGATTAAATCCCAGCGCCATGTCGTTGGCTGCTCGCGCGGCCAGTCCGGCGTCTGACGATGTGCACGTAATGGTTGCGACCGCCGTTGTTCCCACTTGCTTGGTCACACAGGGTGGCAGAGTCTGTCCGAGAATCGAGTGTGCCGCCGCCCGCGTAGGAGCGGCACCCAATCGAATCAAATTGGTGCCCATCACCGTGGGATTGACGTGTTTCCCGGGAAATAGAACGGTTGCAACCGAAGAGTATTTGGGTGCTCGAATGGTGTCGAGGGAAATCATCGCGGCGACAGCGGCGACCGTCGTTACCAGCACAACCAGCTTGTGACGCCACACAACACGCAAATATTCCTGAGGAGAGCGCCTATTCGCCGTGGTGGGTTCCACGCAGGCATCCTAGTTGCGCGCAATAACCGATTCGGTTTCGCCAACGATTTTGCGGATTGCTATGTCACAATGTAACGGTGAAGAACTGGCAAGCGTTGCCCGAAACTCCCTTGCCGACGCCTCGAGGTGCTCGAACCCGTGGCGGCAGCGCCATTGGTACCTCCGTGGGTGTCGCTCTTGCGCTGCTGGCTCTGTCGCTATTTTCCGGAACGCACTTAATTTTTGCCATGATCGCGATTCCGGTTGTGATCGCGATGGCGTGGTCGAATCCCGTCGCCGCACTTGGAATTTTGCCGGTATGGATGATGGTGATGGGTCTCGTTCGTCGCGTCACTCCCGGGCACGGTAATTCGACGTTTTCCGGAGACCCGGTCCTGATAATTGGACCGATGGCCCTCATGATTTTATGGCTCCTCATTCTCAGCTCGCGCCAGGGCGGTCCGATGTCGTCGCTCGCTCGATGGGTGATGTTCTTTAACATCGTTGCCGTCCTTGAAGCGTTCAATCCGGCACAGGGTTCGCTGCTGACGGGTATCGGGGGACTGCTCTTTCTCTTTATTCCCACCACCGCCTTTTGGATCGGTCGTCAATTTGCCGACGAGGCACTGATCCTGCGACTCATTTGGACGGTGGCGATCTTGGGCCTACTTGCCGCGATCTACGGACTGTTTCAACAGTTCAGTGGCTTTCCGAGCTGGGACCAGAGCTACATCAACTCTCGCGCCTATACCGCGTTGCAAGTAGGAAATGGAGTGACGCGCGCCTTCGGCACCTTTTCGTCGGGCCAGGAGTACGCAGTATTTCTCTCGACCGCAACGGTCGCGTGGCTCGCACTGCTTTATCGCTCGACGCGTTGGCCGCTCTTATTGCACCTAGGCGGACTATCGGTCGTCGTCGTTGCTTTGTGGTACGAATCTCAGCGCACCAGTGTCTTCTTGACCGCTTTAGCCATCGGCGTCATGGGAGCAGCACGTTTGCGGCTGCGTCCCATCAACGTGGTTTTCGCGGGTGTTGCGTCAATTGTGGCGCTCATTTTCCTCGCCGGCGCTCTCGGTGGTGGTGGAGGAGGGTCGTCGTCACTTGCCGACCCCTCCGGTGTTGGCCAGACCCTAAATCATCACCAGATCAACGGCATCACGAATCCCACCGGGAAGAACTCATCGCTGAACGGACACCTTAAGACCACTCGTATTGGTATCAAGGCCGCTTTTTTTCACCCCTTAGGGCGAGGCGTTGGTTCAGTGACGTTGGCGGCTAGTCGTTTTACTAAGAACAACCGGAGCCACGGCACCGAATTTGATCCCGGCAATATGGGCGTCGCACTCGGACTTCCCGGACTAATTATCTATCTCTGTATTTTGGGCTTCGCGCTGCAGACGGCGTACCGCCTCGCCGTTCGACGGCGAGACGGAATTGGGCTGTTCGTTATTGGAATATTGGCCGCAACCCTCTTCCAGTGGTTCAACGGAGACTTGTACTCCGTTTGTTGGTTGATCTGGCTATTTCTCGGATTCGCGGACCGCCTGCTCAACGCTCCCGCCGTCACGAAGGAACCCCCGGTGAACGACGCGCCCGTTGCCCCGGCGAACTTTGCGTGGCGTCGACCGGGCGAATCGCGAAGAAGCAGTGGATATTAAGTGAGTCGCCCTCTCCGGGTGCTGTACCTCGCACATTCCGTTAGCGCCCACGGAGGCGGAATGGAACGCCAGTCATCCGCTCTTCTAAATAGTTTGAGCGCGGACGTACAGTTCACCGTCATTGGCTCTGACGGCCTTGACGAACTTCCCACCGCCGTGCGAACCATCAAAATGGGCCTTCCACGGCGTCCGGCCGTGGCGAGAATTGTTTGGTTCTACTTTCGCAGCGCTCGACACGTGAAGCGACTGCGAGGGGAATTTGATTTAGTGCACTCCTGCGGTGCCGTGAGTAGGACGAACGTCGATTTGTCGACGGTGCACCTTTGTCACGCCGCCGTTGGACCCGGATCTCGAGCATCGCTCACGGGGTGGCGCAAAATTAACTCCGCGCTGGCGCGGTGGATGGGCCTGGTGAGTGAACGACGCCAGTATCGAACAGATCGGGTGCGTCGACTGATTGCCGTTTCCGAGAGTGTGCAAAAGCAACTTGCGCGGTACTACCCGCGCGTTGAACGAGCAGTGGTGGCCAATGGTGTTGACGTCCAACATTTTGCGACCCCGAAGCGACGTGCGCGTAGTAACGGCGAAGCGCTTCGCGCAGTGATGGTCACCGGTGATTTTTCCCTCAAAGGCGTCGATCTCGCCATGGAGGCACTCGTCAATGCCCCTTCGGTAACTCTCAAGGTCGTCGGACGAGGAGCACTGCAGCAGTATCGAAATCGGGTCGAAGAACTGGGCATCGCCGATCGGGTGACGTTTTTCGGAGAACTCAGCGATGTGCGCCCCGTCTACAGCGACAGTGACGTCGTTATCTGTGTATCGAACTATGAATCGTTCGGCCTGTATTTGGTCGAAGCAGCTCTCGCGGGATGCGCGGTGGTGTCAACCGCTGTCGGGGTCGCGCCCCAGTTAATCGGAAACAACGACGGGGGCCTCATCGTTGAACACGATGCTCGCTCACTGGCTGGTGCCTTGGTCCAACTCCAACTCGACCCTGAATTCGTCCACCGCTGCGCCACCTACAGCGCAGCCGCGGCGAGAGAGTTCTCGCTGGACGCCATGCGCGAGGCTTACCTGGCTCACTATCGAGAGATGGCTGATGGATAACGATGAGTTAAGTGTGTTGCACGTTGGCCTGGAGTCGCCCACGCTGCGAATTGGGGGACTTAACCGGTATCTGGACGAACTGTCACGAGCCGAGCAGGACAATGGAATAGTCGTTACTCGCGCGTGGCTGGGCGATAGTGACGACTCCAACACGTCAGTTGTTCGACCCGGTCAAAGTTGGCCTCGACGACTGCAGTCATTCGCTCGCCTCATTCGTCGGTCAGACGCAGAGATCATTGACGTCCACTTTGCGGCGCACGCTCTGTGGGCGCTCGTGGCGGGAGCGTTTCGTGGGCGCCCGTTCGTTGTCCATTTTCAAGGTCCGTGGGCCCTCGAAAGCGCGACCAGCGGAGATCGATCGGCATCGGTGCGAGCAAAATTTGCCATTGAACGCTACGTCCTTCGCCGCGCCGACGCCGTCGTGACGTTGTCGAGTGCCTTTAGATCCGTAGCAATCGAGCGCTACGGCGTTGCACCACATCGCATAGAGGTCCTCGCACCCGGCGTAAAAATTTCGCACCTAGCGGACCGTGGTGCCCTGAGAGAACAGTTGGGAGTTGCCGCTGACTCGTTTCTCATTGTGTCGGTACGTCGCCTAGTGCCTCGTACGGGACTGCGTGAGGCGGTTGATCTGTTTTCAAAAGTTCGACGCCCTCACGATCGACTGGTCATCATTGGTGACGGTCCACTGCGGGCCGAGTTGGAACTAATGGTGAGTAACGCTGGACTAGCTGACTCGGTCAGGCTCACCGGACGAGTTGATGACG
>JANXTQ010000161.1 GCA_025352305.1 Actinomycetes bacterium | reverse complement strand
GCCATTGACGTCGCCGGCTTTGTTGCCGATTTAAAGGACCACGCGGTCGACCACGGTTTTCACGTCCACGACGAACGTCACTTCGTCGAGACGTACTCGCTGCGCCAAGCGTGGGAGGTTGACCTTCACCCCGAAGACGGTTGCGGCGGACCCGTCGATCTGCACCTTTCGCTGGACGTCGATCCGCGTGCCCTGCTCGCCTTTGAAGACGCCCTGGTTGGTCTGCCCGACGACGTTGATCCCCCGGACGAATTTCACTTTCCTTTGGTGTTGACGTGGAGCTTGCCGCCCCTCGCGCACGGTCCGGACCTTCTTCGACTCGCCATTGATCTGGCGCCCGTCGGTGGAATCGACATGCCGCTCGAAGTGACGGCCATCGACACGTTCGCGTCGGTTACCGATGGGAGCGAGCGACGCATCACCATCATCGCTCGTCACCCGATTTCGCTGGCGCGCGTGGCAAAGGGCGAAGATCCGCTTTGTGACCTGTTTGAACGTGGTCGCCAGATCAGTGACTTTTTACTTCAGGCCGCCGAAAGTTGGATGGCTTAGGCCCACCGACTCGTCTTAGAGATCGAGTTCAAAGTGGAGATGGTGATGTAACCACTTCAACGAATTCTCTTCGTTGATGACGTCTTCCCATCCCACAAATTCCTTTTCAACGTCGGTAAGTGCGGCGAACTGTCCCACGACCTGAACGGTGAGCGCCTCGAGCGGCTCGGAGAATCCCACCGTGTCGCCGAGCACCGGGTCTTCAATGACTTCTCCGTAAGGCGCAGACATTAGGTACAGCTCGCCCGTCTCTTGGACCCACGACAGTTTGTAAAGCCGTCCCGCGGCATTGCTCCACTGGGAACCAAACTCCACCTCCGCGCTGTTGCGGCGTTTTTCGTTTTCGTCGTAGAACTGCTCGATATCCATGCCCGCAGACTATCGGCGCATTAGCCGGCGAAAGGGAAATGGCCAACGAAGCACCTGATTGGAACATGTGCGTTCTCATAGGCGTGGTGATGGTCATGATGCGCTGCGCCCCTGGTCTTTTACTAGCGGCCATGACAGACAACCATGACCTACTCGGACAGATGAGAACTCAGTGGCGCCAGCAAGGACGCAGCTCCTCCTCGCAGATCAGCGCGCGCGAATTTGTGCATCGCAACAATGAACTGGCGCTTCACGGTGTGCGTGATCTCTGTGATCTCGTGGACGCGCTCGAGCCGCGCTCGGGTCGTTCGATTGAGCAGCGAGCGGCGATTGTGAGAGCTCTGCTGCGCGATGCCGCCGATCCACAGTTACACCGTGCGCTACTGCAGACCTTGTTGCCCGGCATCGTGAGTGTGTGTCGTCAACTTCAGTTTGGACGGGGCATTGTGGAAGATCCTTCAATGGCGCTCGATGAAGCGATCTCGCTCGCGAGCGAACTCCTCGTCGACTGGGCCGGTCAGGACCGTCAGTACGCCGCGCCGGATCTTCTTTCGGCGCTGCGCGGAAGACTGAGGCGGTGGTTGCTAAAAGAAAAGGCCGCGCGGTCCAGCAATGAGTTGGACGCGTCCAACGTGTCGGCTCGAAGCGATGACGACGGACTGATCACTCGCCTGAACAACTACTGCGGCGGACCGCACGACCGTCTGGCCCGACTGACCTACGCCCGCGTCTTTGAGGGCCAACCTTGGCGCGATCTCGCCAAAGCGGACCACAGCGCACCGCGCGCACTGCAGCAGGAACTGCAACAGTTCGCCACGAAATTCCTGCTCTAAATGGAACTACTCTCACCTGACCATGTCCCGACGCCGACCGACTACTTCGCAACTGCTGGCGGGCGCCGTTCCGTTTCTGTTGATCCTGCTCGTACTGCCCATCGCGCCGAAGATCGTGACGTCGGTGCGAAATCACTTCGTGAACGTGACGACGACGAGCACTCGAGCCAGTACGACAACCAGTACCCGCGCCCCGACCCACAGCGTGACGACCACGACCCGGCGCTTCGTAACGACCACGACGAAAAGCGCCACATCGCCAACCAAGACCGGTTCGAAAAAGAGGTTGAGCGCCACCGCCAACGATCCCTTCGGAGTCGGCTCGGACACCAGCGGGGTGCTGCAACCCCCCTATACCTACGCCGACGAATCGTTGGCTCCGGGGACGAACTGGACACTGAGCGCGACGGGCATTCTCAGTTGGACGCTGTGGTGCAGCGGAGCAAAAATCGACGACAGTCCCCAGCCCATTCGCGTACCGGCCAACGGCAACAACTGTTACGTCGATCTTCGAGACAATCAAAACGTGAGGATCGAGTGGCAACTCGCGTCCACCCAGTAAAGACCGTTGGCGGAGCCTTTTCGGGCGTCGGCGTGGCGAGTTACGTCCTGTTTATTCCGGTCATTGCCGTCCTATGGAAGATGTGGCACCGCTACAGCGCTTACTCCAATCACTTCGCAGTTCTCATTGCGTGCGTCATCGTGGGCATTACCTGGATCGCACTGGTGGTGTCTATTGCGATTTCAGTACGTCAACAGCTAAACGGCCGAGGACCCGAGATTTCGCGCAGTGGAATTGTCTGGGTGGCGTCGATCATCGTGATTCTCATTAGTTACGTGTCGCCCGCGGGAGCGTCGAGCGTTTCGCACCAGCAAACCTCCACGTCGAGTTACGTCATTCGCCCCGGAGACAGTCTGTGGTCCATTGCCGAATCGCAACTCGGTGACGGTTCACAGTGGCGCTCGATTGTGACCGCCAACCTTGGAACTGACGTCGGCGTGCAACTCAACGATGATCCCGAGCGAGTTGACGTCGGTTGGCGCATTCAAATTCCGCTTCTGACCTCCTCCACCACGTCACGTTCTACGGAATCAAAGGGGCTGTCCAGCGAAGCGGTATCGACGTCGATGGCGGTCGGCAAGCACGGTTTTGCTGATTCGAGTGATGGTTCCAACAACAACGACTCAGCGCCGTCTCACGCACCGTGGCCCGGTGGCTCG
This sequence comes from Actinomycetes bacterium, assembly GCA_025352305.1. GTDB lineage: Bacteria > Actinomycetota > Acidimicrobiia > Acidimicrobiales > RAAP-2 > RAAP-2. Next base: position 17,042 of record JANXTQ010000161.1, on the reverse strand, counting down.
CTCGGGGCCCTTCCGTTGGCACTGATTGCCAAACGTCGCCGCGACTTTCTTCGTCAAAGTCGTAGCGAACTCGCCGACGGCGACATCGACGCAACGATCATTCAGTTGCGAGGCTACGACGACACGCAACTGCGGGCGTTGGCGCGCGCCATAGGCGATTCGTCGGCGGGCTTAGTCGCCGTTAATCGACTCGTTGCCTACGACGAAGTGAATAATGACGCCACCACGCCCGTCGTGGCGGTGGTCGTGGCGTCAGATGAAGAGGCCACGCTGATCGCCTTTGCTCGACCGGGACACTCGCTTTCCGTCGGTCCAGAAGGAGCAGCCCTCATTGATCAGTACGCCGTCGTGCTGAACGGAAATGGTCAGTGCCGCGTGACGACGTCGCCGGACGCGACGCTTCGAGCGTTGGCTCTTCGCGCGACGTTTGATGATGTGGTTATTTTTCTCGGTCCGAGCTCTCAACTCGACGACCAGGTCGCACAGCGCTGCGTCAGTATTAGTGACGGACCGCCGCGCGAGGGCAACACCGTTTCTTGGGAAGGTCGCACGTGGCGATATTCGACTCCGGTCACGTCTGTTCTCACACCCGTTACGACGCGGCCCCAGTTTGCCGTGGCCTCGCTCGTCGCTTCACCACGAATCCGCGTTGAGTTGCTGCGCGCGCAGGTCACGGTCACGGGTTTAGAGGAGCCGTTTTTGTCGACTCTGCGACGCCGCTGCGTCGAGATGACGGCGTACCTCGCGGTGCACCACCGCGAACCAGTAACGGGAGATCGCCTGCGTACGCGAGTGCTCGGTGACGGCTCGGACGCATCGCTGCGCACGCTCGCCAACACCGCGACTGCGGTTCGTCGATCTTTGGGTTCGACTGTTGACGGAGCTCGACTGCGCCCGGTCACCCCGGCGGGTCTGTACCAACTGAACGATGTGGGATGTGACCTCGTTGAGTTTCATCAACTGACCGCGGCCGCTCGCGAATCAAGTGGTGCCGATTCAATGGCGCTGCTGCGTCGAGCACTCGAGCTCATTCAAGGTGAGCCGCTCGCAACGGCGCTGCGCGGATTCGAGTGGTTCCTCGCCGAAGGACACCTCGCTCGACTACAACGCGAAGGCGAGTGGGCGGCTCTGCAACTGGCGAGTGACGCTAAAGCGAGTGGCGACGTTGACCTCGCGTTTTGGGCCATCGAGCAAGGTCGCTTACTCGACCCCTATAGCGAAGCCCTCGAAGCCGCGCTTCACCGGGTGCCGCGATTACGCGAGTTTGGCCGCGATCGAGCCGGCGGAGCGAAGGACGAGGCCGTCGGCGCCGGCTGAACTGTAGCGATGAGTCGGGCGCTCGATTGCTTCACGGACGAGGTCGTCGAGTAACTGCGAAAAAGCGAGCGGCGGCGACACAAATAGATGTTTAGAGAGTGAACCCGGCACGGTGTTGATCTCGTTGATGTACAACTCGTCGTCGCTAGCGAGAAAGTCAATGCGCGCCACGCCACGAACTTGGGCCACGGACACAATGGCGCGAGCGCACTCTTCAATCTCGCGAGTACGTTCGACTGACAACACCGCGGGCAGTTCACGCGGTGCTGAGACCATTCCCTCTCCACCTACGTACTTGTCGCGGTAGTTGAGAATTTCGGCGTCGATGGTTCGCCGGATCGGCTTTTCAATGGCCGACAGTTGCAGGTGCGGGTAGGTGCGAACAGCGATCTGTAGGTCGTGCAGATCGCTGCGGTACGGCTCGATCACGCAGCCGTTGGCCAGATGCTCGTTGGTGCTCAGACGCGCCGAGGCGGTTTCGAGATCGGCCACGACATCAATTCCAATGGAGGATCCGCCGAAGCGGGGCTTCAAAATGTAAGGACCGTTAAAGGGGAGTTCTCTGGTCGATTCATTGAGCAATGCTCGCTCGAGAGTGGCCAAGCCAGCACAACGAAGCGCCGTGTAAAACGCCCACTTATCCATGCCCATGGCCGCGCCGGCGACGCTCGGGCCACTGTATGAAATACCAGCGAGGTCGAGGGCTCCTTGAATGGTGCCGTCTTCGCCGGGCCCGCCGTGAGTAGCAACAATCAGGGCGTCAATGTCGAGACGTTTTTCACGAGCGAGGCGTCCGCCGACCTCGAAAAATCCGCCGTCGGTGCCCACGCGCAAACTGAGAGGCACGGAACCTTTGGGAACGCCACCGAGGAAAGCTTCGGCTTCGGTCGTCGCGGGAACGCTCATGAACGCACCGGTCTTGGACCAGTAGATCCCGACGGGCTCCTTGGCGCGCTGGGCTAATTCACGCAGGGCCAACAGCCCCGTGAGAATGGAGATGTCGTGCTCGGGCGTTGGTCCGCCAAAGAGAACTCCAATACTCACGTCGCACCCCGTTTTCGCGTCTTTAGCCCACTAAGGGTACTGGTCGGGCAAGTCGTTGAGGTACAACACTCCGTCGCCCGGACCCAGATTCGCGCGCACCCACTCAACGGCGTTCTCACGAATTTCAACTCGCTGTGCACCGGCGCCGTAGCCCTTGACGAGCGCGGCCGCGTTCGTTCGTGCGACCACGAGCAGTTCGGCGCCCAACTCTTTGGTCGCGCGGCCCAGCTGCTCGTTGGCCTGGGACTGTTCGCTTCCCATTTCAATAATTCCGGGCGAAACAACGACGCGACGTCCGTCAATCGGCAGGGCCTTCAGGGTCGCCAGGGCCGATGCTGCGCCCTGTGGATTGGCGTTAAAGGTGTCGTCAATCACCATCACTCCCGACGGCGCCGTGGCAACGACCATGCGATTGGCAACCACACTCAAGTGCGCGAGACGAGAGATCATTTCGGGCACGGTCAACCCCAGCTCCAACGCCGTTGCAATGGCCACGGCCAAGTTCGACGGGTGAACGCCCACGACCGGAGGCGCAATAGCTTCGACGACGCCGTCAACGGTAATGCGCCACCGTTCGCCGACCATGGCCACTTGCACGTCGGCGTCAGTGCGCTGCGAACTCGCGGTGCGCACCCGTTTGGACTGGGCCGTGAGTCGCTGCGGCCAACGAGCGAGACGCTCATCGTCAATATTGATAACAACGGTCGGGGCCCGCTGAGTGATCTCAAACTTCGCGGCCTCAATGACCTCGAGCGATCCCATTCGCTCGAGGTGCACTGGGCCAATAGCGGTGATCACCGCGATCTCGGGAGGGCACCATTCGCATAACGCCGCAATCTCGCCGGGACCGTACGTTCCCATTTCGGCGATGAATATGCGCGTCGCGTCGGTGAGATTTTCGTTAATCGCTCGAGAGAGCCCCGCGCGGTTGTTGTAACTGCGCGGACTGGGCAGTACGCCGTGGCGAGCGCCCATTAGTTCGGCCAGATGTTGCTTGGTGGAGGTCTTGCCGAAAGAACCGGTAATCGCGACGACTCGGGGCGCCACGACACGCAAACGCTCAGTTGCGGAGTTAACGAAACGTCGAGCGCGAAAATTCTCGTACGGCTGAGTAATCAACGCGGCGGCGCCCACCCACGCGGGCACGCCGATGAGAACAACGACTCCTGCCACCCACCACGAAGAGATCTGCGCCACGACGATCAGAACGATCGCGGAAACAACTTTCGCAACGAGCGCAGTAGTGATTAAGCGTCGGGTCCAGTCGAGTGAACCCGTTCGGCCGCGAACCGTCAGATGAATCGGAAAAACAATCGCGCCAATACTCGCTGCACCCAGAGCCACCTCCCCCTGGCCAACACCGATCAGAACAACAACAACAGTCATCGCGACGTAGCACCACGGAAGCGGACGACGTGCAGAGGGCCGAGAGGGCGCGCCGACGCGCGGCCACGCCCAACGCAGATAGAAACGAAGCGGAGCGTTTGCCTCGTAGTGCTCACGTTGCAGAACTCGAAGCCAACGAAGTAGAGCCATCGCCATCCCAGTCACGGCGCCGACGGCCACAATGACACCCGCGACGAGGTGCACGAAACTCACGCCATGACCGCCTCGACCTCATGAACCAGTGACGTGGGGTCCTCAGTAACGCTGAGGTGTCCGACACCGGGAGTCACTTCAACTTTCACTTTGCCGGCGAGTAGTTCGCTCGCGCGCTGCGCCACGGCTACCGGAACTTCGGAGTCCGCAGCTCCCCACAACAAGGTCGTTGGTCCCTGCCAACGCGATAGTTCTACTTCGTAGGACTCATTAACGGTGGCGACAAAAATCTCACGCAGACGACCGGTGGCGTTGCGGTAGTCACTCGAGCCGTAACGTTGTCGAGCTTTTTCCAACGTGCGCTCGTTAAGTACGCGCCATTTAACGAGAGAGCGAATCAGACGAAATCGCCACGCCGAGCGTCCGGGCGCTGCGCGAAGAAGTGGCGTTCCGCTCAGCACCAGAGCGTGGACCCGGTCCGGGTGAACAGCGGCGAAACACAGTGCCACGCGGCCGCCAAACGAGTGGCCCACGATTGTCAGGGGCTCCGAGGAGATCTCGTCGAGAGCACTGTTGAGCAGTTCGCCGTAGTAGCGCGCTCCCCCGGCGCGCTGCGGCAGTGGAGAGGATCCAAATCCCGGAAGATCGAGCGCCACCGAGCAGACGCCGCGGCTCGCTAGGAGGCGCGCGGCGGGCGAAAAGTCGCTGGCGCTGCGCGCCCAGCCGTGCAGCCACACGACTTTTACCGGACCCTCGCCGTAGGTTTCGCCAAAAATGGTCCCACTCGCGAAAGCCTTCAGCACGACCGTCAGGTTAGTGACGCGCGTGGGCGCGTCAGTGGTCTCCTCTAGCCTCAGCAACGTTATGGATGAGCCGACGCACTTCTCCGACGCACTCTTAAACGGGCTCACCTTGGAGCAGCGCGAAGCGGTGACGTCAACTAAGCGACGTCTGCTCGTACGTGCGACGGCCGGCAGTGGAAAGACCCACGTATTGACCTTGCGCATTCAGCGACGCGTGGAGATGGGAGACGTGGCTTCGGACCATGTTCTCGCAATGACCTTCACTCGCAAAGCGGGCGATCAACTGCGACAACGGCTCTTTCGTGCCGGGGTTCGCGACGTGCGAGCGGGCACTTTTCACCGCGCCGCGCTGAGCATTGTTAATGAGTTTCGCGCGGACCACGACCTGCGACCGTTAACTATTGAACCCAATCGTCGACGCCTGAGCACCGCGCTCGCGGCCCAACTGCGAAGCGACGGCGTGATCAAACTTGAAGAGTGGCAACTCCCGCGAGTGGAGCAAGAAATTGGCTGGGCGCTCAGTCAAGGTCTTAACGCCACGACCTACGCCAAGCGAGTGAGCCGACTGCGTCGACAGGGCCCGCTCGCTCCGGCGCAGTTCGCCGAACTTCTCGATCGCTACGTGGGACTGTGCAAGAGCCGAGGCGTTGTTGACTTTGACCTGCTGCTCGGCGAAGCGGGAGAGTTGCTTCGCACGCAGCCCGCGGTGCTCGCCGCGTTTCGTCACCGCAATCGAGCGCTGTTTGTTGATGAGGCTCAAGACATGAACCCGCTGCAGTTCGATCTGTTGCGCCAAATGGCCGGCGACGATCCCGATCTGTTTTGCGTGGGCGACCCGAATCAGTCGATCTACGGATTTAACGGATCCACCCCTCAACTGTTGCGCGCAGTTCTTGACACCTGGCCCGACACGGTGGTACTGGACCTCACCCGCAATCACCGCTCTACGCGGCACATTGTCGAAATCGCGAGCACCCTGCTCGAATCGGGAGTTTCTCCCATCACCCCCGCTAAGGACGATGGGGACCTTCCGCTGGTACGCGTCTATGACACCGATCTCGACGAAGCAAACAAGGTGACTCAGTGGCTTCGCTCTAAACGTCAACCCGGTTCTCCGTGGCGCTCCATGGCCGTCTTGGCGAGAACGAACGCGCAGTTGGAACTGTTCGCTCAGGCACTTTCGAGCGCCGATATTCCCTTCGAGCGCCTCGGCGCCGAACATTCGCCGGCCAGCGACCTGTTGGGCAACGACTCCAGTTCACGCGCTGTGACCAGCGACGTCACCGACGCGGTGGCTTTAGCGACGATTCACCGGGCCAAGGGACTTGAATGGCAACACGTCGCGGTCGTTGGATTTAGCGAAGGCCTCCTTCCGCACTACAACGCCTCGAGCGAAGCCGACATCGCCGAAGAGCAACGTCTCGCCTACGTGGCGCTCACCCGGGCCGAAACGTCCTTGCTAATTACGTGGTCCAAGGGTCGTAACGATCCCCGACGTCCTCAACGAGTGGCGTCGAGATTCCTCGTTTCCATCAACGCCGCCCTCGACGTGCGTACCCAAGAACTAGCCCCTCTGCGCGGAGATGACGTGCGCGAGCGCATTGCGTCAATTCGTCGTGATCTGGAGCGCTCTCAGTCCCAAGTAGCGTTGCGCGACAGTGGAGACGCACGAACTGCTCAGTGAGCTCACGCGGTTACTTGGCGCCGACGCGGTAGCCAGCGGCGAGTCCATCAATCCGGACGATCTGCACGACGAATCGTTGCATCAACGCAGCGTCACGCCCCTCGCGGTGCTGCGCCCGCGCAGCACCGCTGATGTGCAAGCAATCGCCCGATTCGCGAGCCAGCACGGCCTTGCGCTCACGCCACGAGGATCAGGAACCGGACTTTCGGGAGGCGCGACACCGGTCAACGGTGGCCTAGTGGTGAGCTTTTCCAAAATGAATCACGTGCTCAGCATCGATGAAGGCGACCACGTGGCCGTCGTACAACCGGGCATCACTCTGCGCGAACTGGACGAGGCGTTAAAGGGACACGGTCTGCGCTATCCGGTGTATCCGGGAGAACTCTCGGGCAGTCTCGGCGGCAACGTCAATACCAACGCCGGTGGAATGCGCGCCGTTCGCCACGGCGTGACGCGCCAACACATCCTCGGACTGGAGATGGTGTTGATGGACGGAACGGTCGTGAGAAGCGGCGGTCCCGTTGTCAAATCCTCCTCGGGCTACGACCTGACTCAATTAGTCGTGGGCTCCGAGGGAACGCTCGCTCTGGTCACCGAAGTCACGCTCAAGTTGTCACCGCAGTTGGAGCATGCAGCAACGGTGCTGGCACCGTTTTCGAGTGTGCAGGAGGTCACGACGGTTGTTCCTCGCATTGTGTCATCCGGCTTGGAGCCAGCGATCTTGGAGTACCTCGACGTACTAACGATGGCGTCGGTCACGAACGCCGCCGGCTTAGAGCTCGGCGTTGACGCAGCGGTGGCACAACAGACCTTGGCGTACCTGATCATCGTTCTCGAAACTCGAACGCAGGCTCAACTCGAGGGCGATATCGAAGCGCTGGGTGAACTGCTCGATGGCGCCGGAGCGCTCGACGTCTACGTACTGCCGAGTCATTCCGCCACGGCGCTCATTGAGGCGCGTGAGAGAGCCTTTTGGAACGCCAAGGCTGCGGGTGCGCACGAAATTATTGACGTCGTGGTTCCTCGATCGAAGGTGCCAAATTTCATTGAGCGCGCTCAAGAGATGGCTCTCGCGCACGAGAGTTTTCTCGTTGGTTGCGGTCACGTTGGAGACGGCAACGTTCACTTCTCGCTCTATCAACCCGACGACGAACGTCGTGCGGCGCTGCTACATGAACTGTTTGCTTACGCCGTGTCACTCGGCGGAGCAATTTCGGGCGAGCACGGCATTGGAATGGACAAGCAGGCGGACTTTCTTGCGCTCAGCGATCCGTTGCTCATTGACCTGCAACGCCAGATAAAAAAAGTGTTTGACCCCCGCGGACTACTCAACCCGTATCGACTTCTCGACGAAAGGCCCTCACCATGAACGGTGCCGTCTCACTTCTCTCCACGCTTCGCGCTAATGGCGTGGAGGTCTGTTTTTCCAATCCCGGAACCTCGGAGATGCACTTCGTCGCGGCGCTCGACGCCGTTCCGGACTTTCGCGGTGTGCTCTGTCTCTTTGAGGGAGTCGCGACCGGTGCGGCTGATGGTTACGCTCGCGTCACCGGCAAACCCGCGGCGACGTTGCTGCATCTCGGTCCCGGTCTCGGAAACGGCCTCGCGAACCTTCACAACGCACGCCGAGCGCGCACGCCGATCATCAACGTCGTGGGCGATCACGCGACCTACCACTCTCGTTTCGACGCCCCTCTGCAGAGTGATATTGAGTCCATCTCTCGTGCTGTCTCGGGTTGGTATCGCCGCAGTGCGCGTCCCGACGATGTAGCCGGCGACGCGGCCGACGCCGTTCGCGCGGCCTACGGTCCGCCCGGTCAAATTGCGACGTTGGTCTTACCCGCTGATGCGTCGTGGGGAGAGCTCAGCGCGACGCCCACCTCGTGGCCGGTTCACTCTCATCGTTCCCCGTCCGCTCCGGCGTCGGCACAGATCAACGAAGCACTTCGTGCTCTCCGTGAGAAAAAAGCAGCTCTCTTTTTGGGCGGCAGCGCGGTGCGTCGCGAGACCATGGCGTTGGCCATGCGCATCAGCGCCGCGACCGGGGCGCGCGTTATCACCGAGACGTTTCCGGCCAATCAGGACCACGGGGCCGGAATCGCTCAGCCGGAACGACTGATCTATTTGAGTGAGTTCGCAATTAGTCAACTCAAAGATGTCGACGCGCTGCTGTTATGTGGGGCGAATGAACCGGTCGGTTTTTTTGCCTATCCCGATATTCCCAGTCGGGTCGTAGGTGCAAACTGTGAGGTCCTCTCAATTGCCGTCCCCGGCAGCGACGTGCACGCCGCGCTCAGTGAGATTGTCGCGGCCCTAAAGGCGCCCGAGGTCGCGATTGAAAGTGGCGAGCGTCCCGCACTGCCGACGGGCGACCTCACCCCCGGGACCATGGCGGCGGCCTTCGGCGCCACCATGCCCGACGATGTCATCGTTGTGGATGAGTCCAATACCGGAGGGCTGCACTTATTCAACTCCACGAAGTTCGCGCCGCCTCACGAGTGGCTGACGCTCACCGGTGGCGCGATTGGATTCGGACTGCCGTCCGCTCTCGGAGCCGCCATGGGCGGAGGGGGCCGACGCGTCGTGGCCTTTGAAGCCGACGGATCCATGATGTACACGTCGCAGGCACTGTGGTCTATGGCGCGCGAGGGACTGGACGTCACCGTCGTGGCACTCTCGAACCGCAGTTACGGAATCTTGAATCTCGAGTTGCAGCGCGTCGGAGCGACCTCGGAGGGCGACGCGTCTCGCCAGATGCTGGACCTCGACAACCCTGAACTGAATCTCACGGCGCTGGCCGGATCAATGGGAGTACCGGGCACCCGCGTACGCAGCCTCGACGAGTTCACAACGGCCCTGCAGAAATCCTACGTAACGAGCGGACCGACATTCATTGAAGTCATGCTTGGCAAGGGACTGGGCTAAGCGGCCGAGAACTGGTCCGTATCGATGTCGACCACGACCGGCGCGTGGTCCGATGGTTTCTCGCCCTTTCGTGCCTCGCGGTCGACGTAAGAACTTCTCGCCGCCGCCGCGGTGACCGCGTCGAGTAGCAGTAGGTCAATGCGAAGTCCCCACGCGCGGCGAAACGATCCGTTGCGGTAGTCCCACCACGTGTAACACGGTTCATCGGGATGTTGTTGGCGAACAATGTCCACGAGCCCGGTTTCAATCAGGTTGTTAATGGCCGCGCGTTCCGGCTCGCTGACGTGAGTCGCGCCGACAAACACCGACGGGTCGTAACAGTCGAGGTCACTCGGGGCCACGTTGAAGTCGCCACCGACGACCACTCGTTGATCGAGCGCCCGTGCGCCGAGGTGGTGAGCCAAGTCGGCCAGCCACTTGAGTTTGTACTGATAGTGATCGTTGTCCAATGAACGCCCGTTGGGCACGTAACAGGAGTACACCCGCAACGCTCCGCACGTGGCACCAATGAAGCGCGCTTCAACGTCGTCGCCGAGACCACGCTCGACGTCGCTCAAACCCACCTTGGAAAGAATCGCCACGCCGTTCCACTGTCCTTGGCCGAGGTGCGCGCTTTCGTATCCGAGTTGCGCCAACTGTTCAAAGGGAAATTTGGTGTCGTTCTGCTTGGTCTCTTGAATCAGCACGACATCGACATCATTAGAGGTCAGCCACTCTTCAACGCGCACCCAGCGCGCGTTGAGTGAGTTGACGTTCCACGTTGCTACTTTCATGACGCGTTGGACATCACGAAGAGCAGATCGCTTTCGACGCACGTCACGCCGTTGACACTCGCGGTGCCCGTGCCCTTACCGGCGCGAACCGACAGCCGGGTCATTTCGCACTCCAGTTGAACGGTGTCGCCCGGCACCACCGAACGGCGAAAACGAGCGTGCTCGACACCGCCAAATAAGGGCAACTTGCCGGCGTAACGTTCATCGGCCAAGACAGCCACCGCACCGCACTGGGCAATGGACTCTAAGACCAGGACGCCCGGAGTTATGGGCTGACCCGGAAAGTGACCGGCAAAGAACCATTCATCGCCGCTAAGTGTCCACGTGGCGCGAGCTCGAACGCCGGGTTCAATGTCGAGGATCTCGTCGAGTAATAAAAACGGTGCTCGGTGCGGCAGATAGAACGCCGGGTCGCGCGATATCGCGCTCACGTAATCGCCAACTCAGCGATACGACGATCTTTATCCACGGCCGTCAGTTTGAACGTTCGTCGATCGCCACGTTTGAGTACGTCGCGCGCGCGCGCCGGTGCGGGCGATCCGAGTGAGGTGGTGGGTGCATAACACTCAACGGTGTGACCGTTTGCCAGCGCGACCGCAATAATCGCGCCGTGCGAGGTGAAGGCCACGACCTCTCCATCAAGCACCGATCGCAGTCGATGAGATGAGACGAAGTCACTGAAATCGGCTTGCGGGTTGACGGGTTGACGTCCGCGTCGCAGTGCAACCGCGGGCTCAACAACTACGGGCGCTTCCTTGGTTACACGAGCCGCTTTTTTGACGGCTGTCTTTTTGACGTCCGTTTTCTTTGCCGGCGTTTTGCTCGTGCGCGGCGCCTTCGTGGCGGCCCCCGACTTTGCCGGAGCGCTCGCCTTCGTGGCACGGCTCTTCGCCGGTGCTTTGTCCAGCGTCACGTCCAGGGCTTTTTCAGGGACCTTCTCGGCAGCTTTGTCGAGAGTCTTGATGGCACGACGAGTGGTCTTGGCGGGTTTGTCGACGCTCTTGACGGGTTTGGCACTAGATGAAATCGGCGTGATGGTCGCCCCAATGGACGGCTTTTCTCCGTTGGGAAGCGCCACCGTGAGCTTCTTCACGGCACGAACGGACTTAACACCTCGCACCGGTAGTCGCGGAGTAAAGACCCAGCCAACACCCGGCACCGGCTTGCCACCAATGAGACGACCTTCGTCGAAGAGCCACGGGTGCTCACCGTGAAACTCTTGAAAAGAGTCATTGCTCAGTACCACCGCACCAATGCGCGCCGCGATCTTCAAAATGAACGCGTCGCCGCGGCCAATGGCACCGGCCGGAGGAGTAACGATCTCGCCGGCGAGTTCCGCCTCTTTAAAGCGCGCCCGTTCACTCGTAGCGACGCGGTGCTCGAAGGTGGCGTCAGCCACGACAATGACTTCGGCCTTCGGATCTTCTTCCAAATAAGCGCGAACGGCCTCGTCGAGTTGATGAAGACTGGGCGTGTTGCGACCCTCGGTAGCGAGGTTCGATCCATCAACGACGACTCGATTACGACTCGAGGTCCGAGCGGCACTCACCTCACGGCTCGGCTCATGAGGTCCGCTTGCTCCGCGGCGTGAACAATCCCACTGCCGGTCGCCGGGCTCGCGGACTCCGCGCGTGCGACGTGACTCAAGACAAGACGCTCGCGCACGACGCGGTGTAGTTGGTGATGAACAAAGGGCCAGGCACCCATGTTCTCGGGCTCCTCTTGCAGCCAGACCAGTTCAGTGGCGTTTTCATAGGAGCCAATAATTCGATCGAGGTCCACGTCGGGCCACGGGTAAAGCTGCTCCACGCGCACAATCGCGACGGCACCGTTGTGAGTCTCCTGCCGGTACGCGAGGGCCTCGTGTGCGACTTTGCCCGACGCCAACACCACCCGGCGAACGTCGGCGCGACTAACAACAGTGTCGTCAAGCACTCGTTGAAATGATCCGTCGACGAACTCATTCAACGGCGAACGCATCGACGCCGCGCGCAACATGGACTTGGGCGTAAAGACGATTAACGGCGTCTCGTGTTCTCGATGTACTTGGCTGCGCAGTAGGTGAAAGTACTGAGCAGCTGACGTTGGTTGGGCCACGCGCAAGTTGTTTCGCGCGCACAGTGAGAGGAACCGTTCAATACGGCCGGACGAATGTTCGGGACCCTGGCCTTCGTAGCCGTGCGGGAGCAACATCACCAGTGTCGCCAGTTGTCCCCACTTGTCTTCGGCCGCTACGAGAAAGTTATCGATGATGATCTCGGCGCCGTTAACGAAGTCACCGAACTGGGCTTCCCAGGCCACCAAGGTGTTGTCCGATTCCACTGAATACCCGTATTCAAAGCCGAGCGCGGCGTACTCGCTGAGCAGCGAATTGCGCACCGTAAAGAATGCGTGGGCACCATCGAGGTGATCGAGCGGAACCCACTGGTCGCCGGTTTCGTAGTCAATCAACGCGGCGTGTCGATGAGAGAAGGTTCCGCGTTGAGAGTCCTGGCCCGTGAGGCGCACGTTGGCACCTTCCAGTACCAACGTGCCGAACGCGAGGGCCTCACCGAGGGCCCAATCGATCTCGCCGTTAGCGACCATCGTGGCGCGCTGATCGAACTGTCGTTGGAGCTTCGGATGAACGCTGAACCCGCTCGGCGCCGAAGCGGTTGCCGCCGCGACCGCGAGCAAGGTGTCTCGAGCCACGCCGGTCGGCGGCGCCGGTCGGTCCTCGGGTACGTCGCTGAGAGGAACCCCGCTCAGGACCGGCTTTGGAACGGTGCGTACTTCATCAAGCACTCCTTGAAGACGGGAGTTGAAATCTTCGAGCGAAGCTTCCGCTTGCTCAATGGTGATGTCGCCTCGTCGAACGAGCGTTTCGGTGTAGGGCTTTCGAACCGACCGAGTCTGGTCAATCACCTTGTACATGATCGGCTGGGTGTAACTGGGGTCGTCACCCTCGTTGTGGCCGTGACGTCGATAACAGACGAGATCAATAACCACGTCGCGGTGAAAACGTTGTCGGTACTCAAACGCCAAGCGAGCCACCCGAGCGCAGGCTTCGGGGTCATCTCCGTTGACGTGAAAAACCGGAGCCTGAATCATTTTGGCCACGTCGGTCGGATAAAAACTCGACCGCGCCGACTGCGGTGCCGTGGTGAAGCCGACTTGATTATTAATGACGAGGTGAATCGATCCCCCGGTTCGATAGCCCGAAAGTTGCGAGAGGTTGAGCGTCTCGGCCACGACGCCTTGACCAGCGAATGCGGCGTCGCCGTGAATGAGTATGGCCAGAAACGGAAACAGTTCCGGTGTTGCGAGCTCCGCTGAACCGTCGCTCGGTCGCAGCACGGCGTCCTGCTTCGCGCGGACGATTCCTTCAACAACGGGACTGACCGCTTCGAGATGCGAGGGATTTGACGCCATCGACACCGTGATCGTGGCGCCCGACGAACTCTTAAAACTTCCGGTGGCGCCCTTGTGGTACTTGACGTCGCCGGAGCCTTGAACACTTTCGGGATCGAGATTTCCTTCGAACTCACTAAAAATGTCTGAATAGCTTTTGCCCACGACGTTGGCCAAGACGTTCAATCGGCCCCGGTGCGCCATACCAATGACGCCTTCGCTCAGTCCCGCGGAGGCCGCGGCCGACAGAATTTCATCGAGCACCACAATCGTGGACTCTCCTCCTTCGAGACCGAAACGTTTTTGACCGACGTAGCGAGTGTGCAAGAACCGCTCAAAAACTTCTGCCGAACTCAGTTGGTCCAAGATGCGACGCTGCTCGTCGGCGCGGGGAGAAAAACGCACTCCCTCGACGTGCTCACGAATCCACTTTTTCTGTTCGGGGTCCATGATGTGCATGTACTCAATGCCAATCGTGCGACAGTACGCAGCTCGCAGCCACGTCAATATCTCTTCGAGCGTGGCTTCGTTGTGCTCGCCGAGCGAGTCGACCACAAACGAACGTTGCAGGTCCCAAATCGTGAGGCCGTAGGTGGCCAAGTCCAGTTCGGGGTGCAGTTCGGGCGCTTGTTGACTAAGGGGATCCAGGTGCGCGTTCAGATGGCCGCGAACGCGGTACATATTGATCAGTTCTTGAACCCGGATGGATTTGAGCACCCGTTCTTCCGGATCGCTGCTCGCCACCGCGTTGTGGTCCTTGGCCCATCGCGACGGCAAGTACGGCACTCCGAGAGCGCTAAAGACATTGTCGTAAAAATCGTGTCCGCCCGTGAGGCATTCGGAGACGTACTTAAGAAACAGTCCTGATTCGGCGCCTTGAATGATTCGGTGGTCGTAGGTAGAACTGAGAGAAAATACTTTGCCCACCCCGAGGTCCGCGAGGGCGCGAGGATCTGCGGACTCAAAGCCCGCCGGCCAGCCGAGCGCGCCCACCCCAATGATTGCGCCCTGTCCCACCATGAGTCGTGGCACGGACTGAATTGTGCCGATCGTGCCCGGGTTGGTGAGTGAAATGGTGGCACCAACAAAATCATCGGCGCCTATGGAGCCGGAGTGAACTTTTCGGACCTTGTCTTCGTAGGCCAGCAGGAAGCCGCGAAAATCCAACGTGTCGGCGTCCGCGATGACCGGAACCAATAGGTTGCGCGATCCGTCGGATTTTTCGACGTCCACCGCCAAACCGAGCCCCACGTGTTCGTGTCGTCGTACTCCCGGCGTTCCCTTATCGTCCACCGCTTCAACGAACGTCGCATTCATCGCCGGAACCTGAGCGAGCGCCGTGACGAGTGCGTAAGCAATGAGGTGAGTGAAGGACACCTTCGCGCCGCTCGTTCGTGCGAGTGCTTCGTTGAGGGCCGCCCTATTGATTTCCAGCAGTCGAGCGGGAATGGTGCGAACACTCGTGGCCGTTGGAACGCTGAGCGAAGCGTTCATATTGCTAACAATGCGCGCCGCGGAACCGCGTAGTGCAGTGGCGCCCGAGTCAATGGTCGTGGCTTTCTTCGCGACGGGCTCGTGGGCCGGAGGTGCCGACGTGATGACGGCGGGAATCGGAGAGCGCTGATAGTCCGCAAAGAATTCGCGCCAACTCGCCGACACGGATTCGGGGTCAGCAACGAAGCGGTCGTACATGTCATCAACGAGCCACGCGTTCGGTCCAAAAGAACCAGCGGCGTTGACAGGCTTCGGGGCGTCGAGAGGGGAGCTCACGCCTCCATGCTAGGGGTGCACTTGGGAGAGATTGAAGACAACGCTGCGCGGTCCCGTTAGTTTCGCAGGGTGTCGATCCCTCGCGTAACTCCGCCCGGCTTACACGCCGCCGGCGAATCCGTCGTGACGGGTCTCCACGTTCTCGAACGACGAGTTGGCGAACCGTTGGCCTCGGTGATCTGTGTCCACGGCGGCCTCGATCGCGGAGGGTCCTTTGCGCGATTAGCTCGTCGGCTGGACCAATTTGACGTCGTGACCTACGACCGTCGCGGTTACCAGAGTTCTCGCGCGCTCGGTCCGATTGATCTGGCTCACCATGTGGACGACTTACTTGAACTGGCGGCTCACGAGCGGCGTCACTCACCCGTCATTGTGCTCGGTCACAGTTACGGCGGCGTCGTGGCCCTGAGCACCGCGCTGCAGGATCCCGGCGCGATTGATCTCATCGTCGCTTACGAAGCGCCGCTGCCCTGGATCCATAAACGGCCCGGCTACGTCGAAAACTTGGGAACTAATCCCGGCGACGAAGCCGAGACATTTTTTCGTCGAATGGTGTCGGACTCATCGTGGCAACGACTGAGCGAACTTGAACGAACAGGTCGCCGGGCGGACGGAGTGGCACTACTCGACGACCTCACAACGATTCGCCGCGAGCCACCGTTTGATATCAGTGAACTGGGCACCGCGTTGACCTACAGCTACGGTGACGGGGACCTCGCCCGCTACGCGTACTACCACGAGCTTTGCGACTTATTAAAGCAACAGGTGCCGTTCATGCGCGAGCGGATACTGCCGAAGGCGCTGCACGGCGCGCACCTCGCTAATCCCGATCAACTGGCGCGACTTATTGAGGACGAGTGGAGAGTTCAATGCGAATTGGCGTAACGGGATCGACCGGGTTTATTGGTGAGGCACTAGTCAGCGCACTGGAGTCTCGATCGAACGGCGTCGTACGTTTCGTGCGACCCGATTCGCGCGGAGTCGTGGGCGAAACCATTAGGTGGAACCCCACTTCGCAGGACATTGACGAGCGCGACGTTGCGCGCGTCGGCGAACTCGATGCCATTGTTCATCTCGGCGGTTCGGGAATCGCCGATAAGCGATGGAACGATCAAAGAAAATTCGACATCAAAAATTCGCGAGTTCTTTCCACTCGCTTGCTCGCTGAAGCAATGGCATCGTCACGGCTCAGCTGTTCACATCTGGTTAGTGGCTCAGCCATTGGCTACTACGGATCCGGTGGCGACGATGTGCTTGACGAGGACTCCCCCGCGGGCAAAAACTTTCTGGCGACTGTTTGCGTCGAGTGGGAGCAAGCAACGAAACCACTCATTGACACTGACGCCACGGTCTGCTTTCTTCGAACGGGCGTTGTCTTGGCGAGAAACGGGGGGGCATTAAAAAAGCAACTCCCCTTGTTTAGGGCCGGACTCGGAGGGACCTTAAGTAATGGTCACCAGTGGATGAGTCCCATTTCACTAAATGATGAGGTGCGAGCAATTATCTTCACCCTCGAGCAGAGATTGAAGGGACCCATCAATCTCGTCTGTCCGACGCCGATCACCAACGCGGAGTTCACGCGAGTGCTGGCTCAGATGCTGCGCCGACCAGCTTTGTTGACCGTTCCGACCGTCGCTCTCAAGATCGCATTGGGAGCCGAGCTCGTTGACCAGGCCCTGTTGGCCAGCCAGCGAATTGTTCCCGCTCGACTGATCGAGGCTGGATTTAAGTTTGACTCGCCGGACAGCGAAACGGCACTTCGCACAATTCTTTAACGTTTGAACGACGTATTTCAAT
>JANXTQ010000135.1 GCA_025352305.1 Actinomycetes bacterium | reverse complement strand
TCAAAACGTTGGCAAAGTTAGTGAACATGCCTTGAGCGGTTTCAGGACGAAGATACGCCGTTGCACCGTCGTCGGCAACGGGACCCGCCTGGGTTTTAAACATGAGGTTGAAGGCTCGTGCTTCGGTTAGGTCCGTTGATCCGCAGTTGGGACATATGCCGTCGATCTTGTCTTCGCGCCAACGTTCCCGACATTTCTTACAGTCCACGAGCGGGTCAGTGAACGTCTCTAAGTGGCCCGAAGCCGCCCACACTGCTGGAGGCGACAAAATGGCGGCGTCGATGCCGACAACTTCGCTTCGCATCTGGACCATCGAGCGCCACCACGCATTTTTGACGTTGCGCAACATGAGTACGCCCAAGGGGCCGTAGTCGTAGGTGGAGCGAAATCCCCCGTAGATCTCCGCCGAAGGAAAGATGAATCCGCGTCGCTTGCAGAGCGAGACGATTTTGTCCATGACGGCGGCGTCGTTTGACGCTACGGGGCTACTCATGGGTCAAGGTTACTGGAGCGCGATTAGTGCTCAGCGGTGCGCAGACGCACGATCACCTGATTGGCGAGCATGCGTCCAGGCGTCGTCAAGCTGACGCGACCGTTGCTCACGTCAACGAGGTGTCGAATCTCGTCGAGAGAATCAAACGCTTCCAGCGCGACACCGCTGCGGGTTCGTAGCGCCAGCGAGTCTCGTTCGAAGAGTTGGGTCTGTTCGTCGAGGAACTCTTCACCACCGAGAACACTGTCGCCTCGGCTCATCAGTTCGATGTAGCGATCGGGCGTGCGCACATTCCAAAATCGTCGGCCCGAGTCGTGGCTGTGCGCTGCCGAACCGTAACCGCGGTAGTTGCCCTGATTCCAGTAAAGGTGATTGTGGCGACATTCGTGCGACGGTTTTGCCCAGTTGGAGATCTCTTCCCATTCATAACCGTGCTGGGCAAGGGTTTGTGAGACCAGTTCGTACGCGTCGGCGGTCTCATCGTCGTCGGGGTGACGCTGGGGGTCTCGACCAAGAGGCGTGCCGGGTTCCGGTGTGAGGGCATAACAACTGATGTGTGGTGGAGGGTTGTTTAGACCCAGCAGATCACTCAAGGTACGTCGCACGTCGTCTAGTGACTCCGCGCGCGAACCAATAATGAGGTCCATATTCCAGGTCGAGAAACCCGCTGCGCTGACGGCTTCAGAAACCTCTTCGTGTGCCATGACTCCGTGACGTCGACCGAGGTCGGCGAGCACCGCGGGCTGGGTGGACTGCACGCCAAAACTCATACGCGTCACGCCGCCCGCTCGGTACGCACTCAGTCGTTCAATCGACGCGTCCTCGGGGTTGCACTCAACGGTTACTTCTGCGTCCTCGGTCCGGGGAATTTCGTTTAAGACGTTGACAAGTTGCTCGGCGCTCAGTCGTGACGGGGTGCCGCCTCCGAAAAACACCGACGTTGCGACCGGAGTGGATTCTCGCGCCGAACGGATTTCATCCATTAACGCGTCCACGTAACTCTCGCGCAACTCATCACGATCGGAGTAGGTGGCAAAGGCGCAGTAGTCGCAGCGGTGCGCACAAAAAGGAACGTGGACGTAGACCCCAAACTCACTCATGAGGTGCTCTTCGCCATTTCACGAGCTTCGGCGAAGCGAGCCAGTGCTTCACGCCTTTCAACTCCGGCATCAAGCATCGCCGGCCAGTAGCCAACGGGTGTCAGTAGCCCGTCGCTCGCTCCTGGTTGTAGGCACTGCGGCGCACTCACCGCTGCGAGTGGCGCAACGTAGTGGCGAACATAGATTCCCTGCGGATCGAAACGCTCGGCCTGCAGCGTGGGATTGAACACTCGATGAAACGGTGCGGCGTCGGTCCCCGTGCCGGCCGTCCACTGCCAGCCGTGTTGGTTTGACGCGATGTCTCCATCAGCCAAGCGCCACATGAACCATTTTGCGCCCCAACGCCAATCCAGATGCAGGTGCTTGACTAAAAAGGACGCCGTGACCATGCGCACTCGGTTATGCATCCAGCCTTCACTGAGAAGTTGACGCATTCCAGCGTCCACGAGAGGAAAGCCGGTTTCGCCGAGCGCCCACGTGCGGAATCGTTCGCGCGCGCGGTGATCATGATCAACCCGCAGTAGACGCAGCGACGAGTTGAGGTCGTGAGAAACCGATGCGGGATTATGAAACAGAACATCAGCGTAAAAGTCACGCCACGCCAACTCGGAGAGAAACGTTTCTCGGCCCACACCGTGCGCTCCTAGGCGGCGAACGATTTGGCGAGGATGAAGTACTCCGAATCTCAAAAAGGGGCTCAGCCGGCTGGTCCCCTCTAGATCGGGTCGATTGCGATTGATGCCGTAACTGTTCGCGTGTACCTCAAAGGCCGACACGGCCGCGTGAGCTTCGACTTCGCCAACCGACAATTCAACCGGTGCTGCATCGAACGGCAAATCGTCAAAGTAGTTCGGAAAATTTTTAGCGGCGAGAGAAATAACAGTCGCGCTCGAATCACTCTGCGCACTAACAAAATCACTCGCC
>JANXTQ010000108.1 GCA_025352305.1 Actinomycetes bacterium | reverse complement strand
CTCGCCGGGAAAGACCGTTGAGGGCGCACTCGGCGGCGCGGTCGTGTCCATCCTGGCCGCGATTGCGGTACTTCCGAATATGCATCCGTGGGGACCGGGCATCAAGAACGCATTCATCGTTGCGGTGGTTATTGCGATCGTCGCGCCGATTGGTGACCTCTTTGAATCAATGGTCAAGCGAACTCTTGGAATCAAAGACATGGGCGAACTCTTGCCGGGACACGGCGGAATGTTGGACCGAGTTGATGGACTGCTCTTCGCACTTCCTTCGACGTACTATCTCGTGCACATCTTGCACTTGGGTTAGTTGAACCTCGCCATGCGCACCGTGGCACTCATGGGCGCTACGGGCTCCATTGGCACCCAAACCCTTGACGTTCTTCGCCGCGAACGCGACACTTTAGAACTGGTGGCGATTTCAGGCTCGACGCGCCTTGAACAGCTAATTGACATTGCTCGCGAGTTTCACGTGACCCAGTTATGCGTCAGCAACGACAGTGACGCGGCAACGGTTCGCGACGCGTTGGGCAACGTTCACGTTGTCGTCGGCGACAGCGGTCTCGATGAACTCTCACGTAATGCAGACGTGGTTGTTAATGCCGTGCTCGGCTTTGCGGGCTTGCCCGTCACCTTGGCCACCCTCGAGGCCAATCACCGCCTCGCCCTCGCCAACAAGGAGAGCCTCATCGCGGCCGCTCCGTTGGTCGAGCAGGTTCGCCGCCGCGGTAGCGGTGAAATAGTTCCAATCGACTCCGAACACTGCGCGCTTCATCAGTGCCTCGCGGGCTCGCCCGCGCAGCCGGGGCGCCCCGACGTGCGCCGCCTGCTGCTGACCGCGTCGGGTGGCCCCTTTCGCGGATACAGCGCCGAGCAGTTAGCCCACGTGAGTAAGGCCGACGCACTCAATCACCCGACGTGGTCCATGGGCGACAAAATCACCATTGACTCATCGACGCTCATGAATAAGGGCCTCGAGGTGCTGGAGGCCGCGGCACTTTTTGACGTAGACGTGGAGCGAATTGATGTCGTGGTGCACCCGCAATCAATTGTTCACTCCATGGTCGAGTACGTCGATGGCTCGACCTTGGCGCAGTTGTCAAATCCCGATATGAGATTGCCCATTGCGTACGCCCTCGGATTACCGACGCGCTTCGCTCACGGATGGGGACGACTCGGATTTGATGAAGCACTCACTCTTAGCTTTGAGCCACCGGACGTGAAGTTATTTCCGGCGCTGAATCTCGCCTACGACGCCGGACGTCGCGGCGGAGCAGCTCCGGCGTGGTTGAGCGCCGCCAATGAGGTGGCCGTCGACGCCTTTTTGCACGATCGCATCCGATGGAACGACATTGTGAGCGTCGTCGCGTCCGTGCTTGACGACTACGTCGACGATCCGCTCGTTAACCTAGAAGCGCTTCGCGACAACGATGCTCGCGCGCGTGCGCTCGCGCGTGAAAGGATTGATCGACTTTCTCATGAGTGAACCCAGCAACCCGGTTAATCGCCCCATCTGGCAACTCGTGCTGGGATTTGCTCTCTTCGTGGGAATTTTGGCGGCGCTGGACGGCTGGCCCCTGCCTTTCATCATTTTGTCGATCCTGTTAATGGTGCTCTTTCACGAACTTGGTCACTTCGTCACGGCGCGACTCACGGGAATGAAGGCCAGCGAGTTTTTCGTTGGATTCGGCCCCCGACTCTGGTCAAAAACCGTGGGCGAAACGGAGTACGGAATTAAGGCGTATCCCTTGGGTGGCTACGTACGCATTCTCGGGATGAATAGCACCGAAGAGGTCCCGGCGTCCGACGAAGTGCGTACTTTTCGTGCGTCGACCTATCCGCGCAGGGTCCTCGTAGCGTCGGCGGGCTCGATTATGCACGTCCTGCTCGCTCTGATACTGGTGTGGATCTCGCTGACGTTCTTTGGCGCCGTGACGAGCTACAAGGTGAGCGTCGCCGGCTTGACAAAGTTTGACCATCACGTCGTCTCGCCGGCCGCCTTGGCGGGACTTCACGACGGCGATCGCTTGATCTCCATTAACGGTCACCTCATTAATCAAGAAACGAGTCTTTCCTCCATCGTCAATCGCAACGCGGGAAAGCCGGTCACGATCGTGCTCAGCCGTATGGGCCATCGCCGCACGGTGATCGTCACGCCACTTGACGGTCGAAAACTCAGTACGAACGGACAGCGCGCGGTACCCAAAGGAAGTAAATCGGGTTCTTACGGACTCATTGGAGTCGAACTCGACTTTCGGGCCGTGCAGACGCCCGAGAACCCCGTGAGTGCGGTGGGGGGAAGCGTTACTTATGTTGGCAAGGTCATCTACCAAACGGCGATCAACACGGGCAAGATTTTTTTGCCATCGGGTTATGCGGGACTGTTTCACTTGGTAACGAACTCCCAAGCGGCCGCTAACTCAGCCACGGGTCCCGTTCCCGGGGCGGAGCGACCTATCTCAATGTGGGGTGTTGTTGTGGCGGCCATGACGACGGCCAAGAAACACCCCAGTCAACTGTTGCTGCTCTTCGCCGTTGTGAATATCGGAATTGGCCTCATCAACATGTTGCCGATGCTCCCGCTCGATGGCGGCCACGTTGCCGTTGCGACCTACGAACGGATTCGCACGCGGCGCGGACGAGCGCGATACGTGGCCGACGTGAACAAACTGCTACCCGTGGCGTACGCGTTCATGGCTTTGATACTGGTGATTGTGGTCGCTTCGTTCTACCTCGATATCACTCATCCACTGAAGTTGTAGCGCCCAACGCGCGAAGCGCACTGTCGACACGGCAGAATGAAGGCGTGGAAGTTACTGCGAACCTGCTCACGCCGCGCCGCACGACGCGCCAAATTCACGTCGGCTCCGTTGCCGTAGGCGGCGACGCCCCCATCAGCGTGCAGTCCATGACCACGACTAAGACGGGCGACGTCGACGGCACCTTGGAGCAGATCTACGCCCTCGCGGCCGCGGGAGCGGACATTGTTCGCTGCACCTGTAACGACATGGCGGCGGCCGAAGGACTCGCTCAGATAGTTCCTCGCTCTCCGGTACCGATCATTGCGGACATTCACTTTCACGTCGAGATGGCTCTCGCCGCGTTGGAGGCGGGCGTCAACGGTCTTCGTCTCAATCCCGGCAATCTACGCAAGCCCGCTGAGATCAAGCTCGTCGCCAGCGAAGCCAAAGACCGTGGCGTTTCAATTCGAATTGGCGTAAACGCGGGCAGTCTGCACCCCGACATCTACGAACGATTTGGGGGAGCGACTCCCGAAGCGCTCGTCGAGTCCGCGCGCCTCGAACTCGCCTATTTCGAAGAGGTCGGTTTCGACGACGTCAAGATCTCGGTGAAGGCGTCCTCCGTCGCCACAATGATTGCGTCGTATCGACTCGCCGCAGAAACCTTTGATCACCCCTTGCACTTGGGCGTCACTGAAGCCGGACCCCCGCCGGGTGGACTGGTTAAAGGAACTGCGGGAATTGCCACGTTGCTCGCCGAAGGAATCGGCGACACCATTCGATACTCACTCACCGCGGATCCGGTCGAAGAAGCGCGCGCCGGACGTCAACTTCTCGAGTCGCTCGGCTTGCGCGAGAGAAAGAGTCTGGACCTCATTGCTTGTCCGAGCTGTGGTCGCGCCGAAGTCGACGTAATTGCCGTTGCCAAAGCGGCCCAAGCTGCCCTCGGCGACCGAAATCTACCGATCCAGGTGGCGGTCATGGGCTGTGTTGTTAACGGCCCGGGCGAAGCGCGTCACGCGGACCTCGGAATCGCGGCGGGTAAGAAGCGCGGACATCTTTTTATTCGCGGTCAGATCGTGCGCGTGGTACCCGAAGACGAAATGGTTGAAGCCCTCGTCTATGAAGCCGAGCGTCTCGTCGCTGAAGGAATCGAAGCGCGCTTGGCGGCGCGCGACCTCGGCGCCGAAGCCGAAGCCGAAGCCGACCGAGCGGCGCTGCTCGACGAAAAGGGACTCGACGCCAATCAATCGGCGCAGAAGATTCTCAAGATTCGCCAACGCGCAGAGGGCGACAGCGCTCACTAAGTAGGCTCTCTCAATGAGATTGTCCCAACTGCTGGTACGAACCCAGCGCGAATCACCCGCGGACGCGGAGTCGCCGGGACATACCTTGCTGGTGCGCGCGGGCTACGTGCGACGACTCTCTGCGGGGATCTACTCACTTCTTCCGCTCGGAACGCGAGTACTCGCAAAAATTGAGAACGTCATTCGCGAAGAACAGGACCGCGCCGGCATGCAGGAAGTGGTCATGCCCGTGCTCAGTCCCTACGAAATCTGGGAAGAGAGTGGCCGATCCAAGATTTTTGGTTCGGACGCCTTGCCCGCAATGATCACCGAAAACCGCGGCGGGACCTTCGTGCTCGGACCGACCCACGAAGAGGTCGTCACCCGCCTGGTGTCGGGCGAAGTGGAGAGTTATCGCCAACTTCCCGTCACGGTGTATCAAATTCAGTCCAAATTTCGTGATGAGGCCCGTCCGCGCTCGGGCCTGATGCGCGGTCGCGAATTCACAATGTCGGACTC
>JANXTQ010000110.1 GCA_025352305.1 Actinomycetes bacterium | reverse complement strand
CTGATCGAACGGTCGTTGGATCAAACAACGTTGAGGCGGCCAATGCCGTGGGCGAGCTGTTTGCTCCGACGGGAGCGCCACTTCATCTCACCGATTCGCGCACGGCGGAACTGATCAAATATGCGGCGAACGCGTTTCTCGCCACCAAGATCTCGTACATCAATTCAATCGCGCAGCTGTGCGACGCCGTCGGCGCGGACGTCATTGATCTCGTGCGCGGCGTCGGTCTGGACCCGAGAATTGGATCGGCCTTCTTTAATCCCGGTCCGGGTTGGGGCGGCTCGTGTCTTCCAAAGGACGCCTCCGCGTTGTTGACGATCTCTGACGATGTGGGAGTCTCGCTGCCAATTGTTCGCGCCGCCGTTGAAGCAAATAGCCAAGCTCAAGCGCACATTGTTGATCGCGTGCGCGAACTCGTTGGAGGATCGCTCGAAGGAATTCGCATTGCCGTGCTTGGACTCAGTTTTAAGGCCAAGACCAGCGATCGTCGAGACTCTCCGGCGCTCGCGGTGAGTTCACTACTCATTGGCGCCGGTGCTCACGTTGTCGCGTACGACCCGACAGTGCCCGCTGGCTGCGATGACTCCGATCTCGACGGACTAGAAACCGTCGCGACGTCACTCGACGCCGCTCGTGGCGCTCACGCGGTCATTGTGTTGACCGAATGGGCAGAGTTTGCCAATTTGGACTACTCAGCGCTGGGCGAGGTCGTTGCTCAACGGGTGATCTACGACGCGCGCAACATCATCAATATCCCTGCGGCGCAGTCGGCAGGGTTTCGGACTTCCGGCGTTGGACGCGCCTAATCAGGACTCAAGAAAATCGTTTTCGATCGTTCGCTGTAGCGCAGTTCGAAGTTCGAACGGTGCAACGAATCCGCTGGAGCGCAAACGGTTGGTACCGACAGAAGTTTCCGCGCAGAATTTTCGAACGCGAATCGCACTAATCGGCATTGATTTACCCGTCAGTTTTGCCACAACGTCAAATACGTAACCCGCCATCACGCTGAGCAACAGGGGCAGCGCGACCGGTACGAGCAACGTCACCTTTAACGCTGCGCAGATGGTGTCAACAATCTCGCGAGAGGTGAGGTCCGGTGTGTCCGCGTAATTGAACAGATGCGTGCCGGGCGTTGAGTCAAGTCGACTGGCCAAAAATGCCGATACGTTGCCCACGTAACTCATAGATTTTCGATTGGATCCACGGCCGGTCATGATGAAGCGCCGTGACGCAATGGCGCGGATGAGAGCATCGACGTTGCCACGATTTCCTTCGCCAAAAACAACGCTGGGTCGCACGATGACGAGTGATCGAGTGCCGTCGGCCTCGACCCACTTTGTCAGGATTTGTTCGGCCGCGAGTTTTGTTCGCGAGTATTCGTTAAACGGCTCGGTAGGACTGGTCTCATCGGGCGACACCTTGTCGAGTCCGTACACCGCGACCGAACTCGTAAACATGATTCGACTGATGCCCAACTCAGCCGCACAGTCCGCCACCACGTGAGCACCGCCGACGTTGACTGATTCATATAGCGAGAGCGGGCGAACGTCGTCACGGTGTTCAGCGGCCAAATTGATAATGGCGTCGCAGCTTGTCGCCGCCGCACGAACATCTTCACTATTTCTCACGTCACCGAGCGTCGTCAACTCCGGGAACTTTGCTGATGCACGCAGGTCTAAGTTCGTGACGACGTGATTGTCGCCGATCAACAGTTCAATGAGCCGAGAGCCGATGAATCCGCTGCCGCCAATCACCAGAATCTTCATATTCTCCTACCAAAATCCCGTGGCAATGAGTACGGCCATTACCCAGCGGTCGCGAGGTCGTCGCCGCAACTGATTTGCTCGGCGAGCGAGCGCCCACCGATCACGCCACCGACGACTGACCAATAATGCCAATAGTTCACTCCAGCGTTGTGGGTGTGAACTGTCGACGTCGCCGGCAACGCGAACAAGCGTAACGGCTTGACGACGGTGCCAACCTTCTCGAATTAGGGCGAAACGGCGGCGTCCTTGATCGAGACCGTGATTAGCGCCGAGTGCGTTGTTGTCGTGTTGGCGGTATCTGACGGTCACTTCGTCGCGGATTATCCATGGCCACGACTTTGCTCGACACACGCCGTATACCAACCAATCGTGAAACTCCATTTGCGCTGCATTCGACCCGGGCCGATCCAGTTGTTCGCGAACGAGCTGAACGAGTCTCGGTGACATCGTCATGGTGGCTCCGGGTCCCGGACTCTCAAAGAGAAAGTCGTAGG
This sequence comes from Actinomycetes bacterium, assembly GCA_025352305.1. GTDB lineage: Bacteria > Actinomycetota > Acidimicrobiia > Acidimicrobiales > RAAP-2 > RAAP-2. Next base: position 1,913 of record JANXTQ010000110.1, on the reverse strand, counting down.
AACGTTGCGGAAAACTCTTCTTTACGAGATGTGTCGCTCCGTCGTCGTCGAACGCTTCAACGTCGGACGAAACGCCGTCGGCGTGTTTCTCAGCAATGAGTTTCACCGCACCACTCAGGCGCCCGGGCATCCACAGATCGTCCTGGTCCGCGAAGGCAACAGCTGTGGCCCCCGTGACGTCAGAGTCGCGCAGCAGTCGATAAAAGTTCGCCGCGTGAGATCCGGAAGGTTCAATTCGCGCGAGCAGCGTGACCCGGTTGTCACGGGTGGCCAACTCACTCAGCATTTCGAATGTTCCGTCGCTGGAGCCATCGTCGGATACAACGAGACGAACGTGGACACCGTCCTGATCCAAAATGGAGTCGATCTGATCGCCGAGATACTCTCGACCGTTGAGAGTGGCGAGCAGTACAACGACCGTGGGATCGCCGCTTGACTCATTCGCGATCCTCACGCGAGCGAACCTAGCAATCGGGCACAATGCCTTCGCCCGGAACTCGCGCCGACGCGAGCGGTAGAGTTGTGGTGGCTGTGGGCGGGTCTGTGGTTGCAAGTCGATGCCAGCCGCGGGCTAAGCGACCCACGTAAGGCGTCATTTCGACGCTGAGCATGGCGCGGTTTAGAAGTAAGTCCTGCCCGAGGATCGTCAAACTGGCGACTGAGGAGTGCAAAGGCGTTGCGATTAACGCGTTCGGAGAGTTCACCGCTGCCGAGCGTGCGTAACACGGAGACTGCAGGCGAGTGTGGGGTCAAAGACCAGGTCAGCCGCCCACAGCCAATTAAAGAAATTTCGATGACCAGTAGGCTACGGGTCATCATGAGCGTCTTTAGCAAGGTTCTTCGCGCCGGAGAGGGCAAACGAATTCGCCAGTTGGCCGAACTCGTGGGTCCCATTAACGAACTATCCGACGAGATGGCCAAATTGAGCGACGCCCAACTTCGCGCCAAGACCGACGAGTTCCGGGGCCGCTTGAAAGACGGCGAGGACTTGGACGACCTGTTGGTCGAAGCGTTTGCGGTCGTTCGCGAAGCGTCGACACGAGTTTTGGGCCAGCGCCACTACGACGTTCAGCTGATGGGCGGGATGGCTCTGCACTTCGGCTGGATTGCGGAAATGAAGACGGGTGAAGGTAAGACCCTCGTTTCGACGCTGCCCGTCTATTTGAATGCGCTCAGTCAACGCGGCGTTCACGTCGTGACGTCAAATGACTACCTCGCAACGCGTGATGCCGAGTGGATGGGACGTCTACATACGTTCTTGGGAATCACGGTGGGACGAATTGGACCCGACGTTGCCGAGCCAGAACAAAAACGTGCGGCGTACGCCTGTGACGTGACCTACGGCACCAATAGTGAGTTTGGTTTTGACTACTTGCGCGACAATATGGCGCGCACCGTGGACTCCGTTGTTCAACGAGGCCACGTCTACGGCATCATCGACGAAGTCGACTCAATTCTTATTGACGAGGCCCGAACTCCCTTGATCATTTCGGGGCCGTCGGACTCCATGAGCAAGTTGTACTACCAGTTTGCCTCCATTGCTCGAAGCCTGAACCGAGATTCGGATTACGAAGTTGATGAAGAAAAGCGCACCGTGGTCCCGCTGGAATCGGGGATTGAAAAGGTCGAGCGGGCACTAGGAGTCACGAACCTCTACGACGCCGTTTCAGCTAACTACGTCCAACAGTTGCTTCAGGCCCTCAACGCCAAAGAGCTCTACCACCGAGATAAGGAGTACCTCGTCGAAGGGGGAGAGGTCAAGATTATTGACCCGTTCACCGGTCGCACGATGGCCGATCGGCGTTGGAGTGACGGGCTGCACCAAGCGGTTGAAGCCAAAGAGCGCGTGAAGATAAAAGAGGAAAATCACACCTGGGCGACAGTGACGATTCAGAACTACTTTCGCATGTACG
>JANXTQ010000053.1 GCA_025352305.1 Actinomycetes bacterium | reverse complement strand
CGACGCGTTGCGCAGTACCTCACTGCGTTGGAACCACGGAGGCAAGTGAGAAAACGCCACACCGGCCGACGTCGCGCAACTGACTCCCGTTGACGTCGCCGCCGACGACTCAGCTTGCGTGAAATTGTCAATCAACCCGGTACGCGCTAGGCGCAGCTCGCCGGCTCCTGGTTGCCAGTGGTACTTGTTTTTGAGCAGGGACTCAAACGCCAATGCTTCAACTTGGAATTTGAGCCATTGCGCCGAGCCACTCGGAGAAATGGCGCCGTGAGTCACGAAAACGCCGCCCAGTTCACTCTGCAAATAGCAGTCGTAGTTCAACGAGTGATTGAGAACATCCAGTTGCGCTCGATACACCGAATCAGGCAGAGAGAACGATCCGGCTCGAACGGCGTTCGCTCCGACGAGTCGTCCCGCAAAACCGGCGCCCACGAGCGCGACAATGAGAGCTAAAACAACTCGGCGCATGGGAGTGATCCTACTGAGCCGGCTGGGCGACGTTGCTCGCATCGGGTACGAGATCACTCAGTAGTTCAATCAGTGCACGCGCCGGTGAGGCGGCGGGATCTAGTTCAATGCGCAGCTGGCGCGCGACGTCGTCGTACGCGCGATTTCCGTGAAGTCGTCGAAGGCGCATTTGAGCGGACAACGTGAGATCCAGCGGTGACGCTTTGGCGAGCGGACGTGAACGAACGCCGACTTTCGCGGGTTGCACGACGACCTCGCGAACCCCAACACGCAGGCACTGCACTCTCAGTTCACACAGCAGCAGTAGTCCCTGCGCCGCCGAGGGCAGTGCGCCGAAACGGTCCATCCATTCAACGCGTACGTCGTCTAATTGGTCCATCGTGCTCACTGACGCCAAGCGGCGATAGGCCTCGAGGCGATCATCTTCGGCCTCGACGTAGCTCGTTGGGAGATGGGCTTCTCCCGGCACGTCGAGCGTGACGGTCACAACTTCACGCGGCACAATTCCCTTTGCTTCGGCGACGGCTTCGGCCACGAGTTGGACGTACAGGTCGTAGCCCACGGCCGCCACCGGACCACTTTGGTCGTGGCCCAACAGATTTCCGGCGCCTCGGATCTCGAGGTCGCGCATGGCAATCTTGAAGCCGCTGCCGAGCGCGGTGTTGTCGCCAATGGTGCGCAGCCGTTCGTACGCCGTTTCGGAGAGCACTTGGTCGGCGGGGTGAAATAGGTACGCGTACGCCCGGGTGCCCGCGCGTCCCACCCGTCCGCGCAACTGGTGCAGTTGACCAAGTCCCAGGCGATCAGCTCGGTCGACGATCAAAGTGTTGACACTGGGCATATCAATTCCCGACTCCACAATTGTGGTGCACACCAAAACGTCGTAGCGGCGTTGCCAAAAGTCGTCGACAATCGTTTCCAGCGACCCTTCGTCCATCTGGCCGTGCGCCACGGCAATACGAGCGTCCGGAACGAGCCGCGCGAGGTCGCGGGCCACTTCGTCAATGTCCACGACCCGGTTGTGAACAAAGAACACCTGGCCCTCGCGCAACAGTTCACGGCGAATGGCTTCAATGACGGCCGCGTCTTCGTATTCGCCGACGTGAGTCAAGATTGGTCGGCGCTCGGCGGGCGGCGTTGTCACCATCGAGAGGTCACGAATTCCGGCGAAGGCCATCTCCAAGGTGCGCGGAATCGGACTGGCGCTCAAGGTGAGAACGTCGACGCCCACGGAGCGTTTCTTGATCGCCTCTTTGTGGCCCACGCCGAAACGTTGCTCTTCGTCAACAACGAGTAGCCCGAGATTCTTGTACTCAATCTTCTCGTCTAGAAGCCGGTGCGTGCCAATGACAACATCAACCGTTCCGTCGGCGAGTCCTTTAATCGTGGCTGCGATCTCGGAGTCCTGCACGAATCGGCTGAGCATTCCGAGGCGAACCGGAAAGCCGGAGAAACGCTCACTCATCGTGGCGAAGTGCTGGCTCGTCAGCAGCGTGGTGGGCGCCAAGAGCACCGCTTGCTTGCCGTCTTGGACCGCTTTAAAGATCGCGCGCATGGCAATCTCGGTCTTGCCGAATCCCACGTCGGCACAGATGAGTCGGTCCATGGGACGCGGCGACTCCATATCGGCCTTGACCTCTTCAATGGCGCGTAACTGATCCGTTGTTTCCGTGAAGGCAAACAGCGCCTCCATCTCGTGCTGCCACTGCGTGTCGGGCGAAAACGCGAAGCCCGGCGTGACAATTCGCTCCCGGTAGAGCTGCACGAGGTCTTGGGCCACCAGATGCGCGGCGGCTCGCGCCTTGGCCCGAGTCTTTTGCCACTGTTCGGAACCCATTCTCGACAGTGCCGGTGCATCGCCTCCGCTGTAGGGAGTGAGTGCGTCAATTTGGTCGGTGGGCCAGTAACTACGTCCGTCTTTGAACTCCAAGATCAAGTAGTCGCGAGTCGTTCCGTTGATGGCGCGTGACGTCGATCCAGAAAAGCGCGCGACTCCATGCTGGCGATGAACGACGTAACTACCAATACGTAAATCGTCAAAGAATCCGTCAACGTTGCGAGCACGAGCGCGTGGAACCCGGTGAACGGCGCGGCGTCCGCTGACGTCGGCGTCACCCCACACCACAATGGGTGGATCTTCGAGCGCAAAACCTCGAGCGAGCGGCGCCACAACGACGCTGATACTCACGTCCAAGATCGACTGCGGATCGTTCGTGACGACGAGACCTTCGCCGCGCAGCAGCTCGGTAATTCTCGACGCGGAGACCACGGAGTTCGCCGCGATTACTCCACGTTGATGAGGTCCCCAGGTGCGTACGTGCGCCGCCAAGCGTCCGGGGTCACCTTGAATGACTGGTGCGCTGGAGGCGGCCCACACGAAACTGCTCGCTGAACTCGGGGCACCTCGAACCTCGAGGTCAACGTGGTGACTGGCCAACGTGTCGAGCCAGTCACGGTGAAACAGCGGCAGATCTCCTTCAACGCCCCACGTTCGTCCGACCGCACTCACCAGTTCACGCTCTTCGTCGAGTAGTTCGCTCAAACGGTCGAACACTCGAGCAGGCTCAATGACCGCCACTTTCGCACCAGTGGGGACCTCGTCGAGCAACGTTCGCGGTTGGTCAATGAACCACGCAACCCAGCCCTCCATGGCGTCAAAGAGCGTTCCTTCGCTAATGCGATCAAGACTCTCGCGGGCCCACGTCATACGCGTGGCCATCTCGCGAGCCCGTTGGCGCGTTGTTTCATTCGGTCGCCATTCACGGGCGCCAAAGATGCGAACAACGTCCACGTCACGAATGGACCGTTGATCAGCCACGTCAAACACGCTGAGCCGTTCAACCTCGTCGCCGAAGAGATCAATACGAACGGGTTCACTACCCTGAGCGGGCCAGACATCGACGATGCCTCCGCGCACGGCGAACTCGCCACGATGCTCCACGGCGTGTTCTCGCCGGTAACCGAAGCCCACGAGTTGGCTGAGGAGGTCCTCACGCTCAAAGGAGTCGCCGCGCACGACGTCAATGGGGCCTTCTAGAACCTCCGGTGTCAACATCTGACTGAGCGCACGAACGCCCGCGACAATGACGAGCGGGCGCGAGGATCCGGTGCTGACACGCCAGCGCAGTTCGTGACGTCGACCCATTGATTCAATGTCGGGGCTCACGCGCTCTAAGGGGTGCGTGTCCCAGGCCGGCCACACCATGACGTCAACGTCGCTACCCAGCAGCGCCTCCAAGGAGTGCGACAGTTCGTCCGCCTCGTTCGCCGTCGTCGTTACCACGACCGTGCACGCTTGTTTCCAGGCCAACGACGCCACTGCCGGTGCCGCACCGAAGGAACCAACGACAATCTCTCCTGACGCAATAGCGGACGCCAACGTGGGCGCTACGAGCTCAGTAACGCGCGCGAGCCCTGATGCGGAGCTCACGAAGTGGCGTTCACGCGGCGTTGAGCCTCATCAAAACCGGAGTCCATTAACTCCTCCAGCGCATCAGCGGCGCTGTTGACTACAGCGAGGAGTGCTTCGCGACCGGCGCCGATCGGCGCCTTCAGCACCCAGCTCGCACCTTGCTCTTTGGTAGGAGGCTTGCCAATGCCGATGCGCAAGCGAGCAAACTCCTGAGTCCCCAGAACGCCGGCAACAGATTTCAGTCCGTTATGGCCAGCCAGTCCCCCGCCAACTTTCAACATCAATCGACCGGGTTCGAAATCGAGTTCGTCGTGCGCAATGACGAGGTGAGTTAGCTCGCTGAGTGACGTGCGTTTAAGCAACGGCGGTAGGGCCGCGCCGGACTCATTCATGAACGTTGTCGTGACTGCCAGCGTGACGCGACCACTGGGCGTGCTGATCGTGGCACTGAGTGCGCGTTGACGCGATTCGTGAACTAGCCGAGTTCCACGACGCTCCGCAACGAGTCGCACCGCGTCGGCGCCAACGTTATGGCGTGAGCCGGCGTACTGCTCGCCCGGGTTGGCGAGGCCGACAATAACGAAATCGCTCGCGCTGCCACGTCGAAACGAGTCGCGTGGCCGACGAAGGGCCACGATGAACTACGCCGGAGCGCCAGCGGTCTTCGCTGCGCGTCCCGCGCGCGAAGTAACGACGGTCAACGTGGGCTCGCCCGCGGCCGATACGCCCTCAGGCAAAATGACGTCGCTAATGCGAATCGAGTCGCCGACGGTGAGCGGTGAGATGTCCACGTCGAGGTGCGTCGGAATCAGGTCCGGACGCGCAGTCACCACGAGCACGAACATCTGCTGGTCGACTTCGTAGTCGGCGTGACGGACTTCAACGGCGTCTCCAACGAGGTGCAGCGGAACGTCAACGGTGACGGGCTTGTTCGGGTCAACGACCTGAAAGTCCACGTGCGCAACGGTGCCGCGCACCGGGTGGCGCTGAATTTCGCGAGCCATCACGGTGTAGCTAGCGCCGTCAGCGACGAGCGTGATCAAGGTGTTCAGACCCTGATCGCCCGATACCGCGGTGCGAAACTCTTTGGCGTTAACCGCCACGGGAATCGGGGAAACACCTTCGCCGTAGACCACGCCCGGAATTGATCCGGCGGCGCGCAAACGACGAACGGGGCGTGAGCCAATCTCGCGGTCCGTTGACGCGTTCAGGGTGGCTTGCGACATGAAAACTCCTCAAATGGAACGTGGGCGCCGAGCGTCGCTCGTGCACAAGGTGACAAGTCTAGCGGACCCCAGCGAACCAGATATAAACGGGTTTACGCCGAAATTCATGACG
>JANXTQ010000023.1 GCA_025352305.1 Actinomycetes bacterium | reverse complement strand
GGAAAATCGTGGAAATTTACGTCGAACTCGTGGGAGGGAACCGGCGACGGTCACGCCATGGCGCTGTGGGCGGGCGCCGAGCTCATTGACATGGAGTGCATCCAGTTTCACCCAACGGGCATGGTCTGGCCCCTCAGCGTGCGAGGAATCCTCGTGACCGAAGGGGTTCGCGGCGACGGTGGAATCTTGAAAAACTCCGACGGTGAACGCTTCATGTTCAACTACGTCGCTGACATGTTTCGCACTGAAACAGCCGACTCACCTGAAGAAGCCGATCGTTGGTACGACGATCACACGGCCGGGCGTCGACCACCCGAACTACTGCCCCGAGACGAAGTTGCCCGCGCGATCAATACTGAGGTCAAGGCGGGTCGCGGGACCCCTCACGGCGGCGTCTACCTCGATATTGCGTCGCGGCGCAGCGCCGAAATCATTCGGCGCCGACTGCCGTCGATGTATCACCAGTTCATGGAGCTGGCCGGAGTCGACATCACGCGCGAAATGATGGAGATTGGACCGACCTGTCACTACATCATGGGCGGCGTCAAGGTCGACGCAGAGACCGAAGCAACGTCGGTGGCCGGACTGTTCGCCGCGGGTGAGGTCGCCGGAGGAATGCACGGAGCTAACCGTCTTGGCGGCAACTCGCTGAGTGACCTCATTGTCTTTGGGCGTCGAGCCGGGATCGGTGCCTGTGAGTACGTGGCGGCCAACAGTTCATCGAGTGGATTCAATCTGAGTGAGGTCGAAGGCGCCGTCAAGGAAGCTCTGGCGCCCTTCGAGCGTGAGAGTGGCGAAAATCCTTACGACATCCAACGAGACTTGCAAGAGATGATGCAGGCCAAGGTCGGCATTATTCGCACGGCCACCGAGATCGACGAGGCACTCGCGAGTCTGGAAGGATTCCGCGAACGCGTCGCCAATATCAAAGTCAAGGGTGCGCGCGCCTACAACCCGGGTTGGAATTTGGCAACAGATCTGCCCAGCATGCTGACGGTTTCTCAGTGCACGGCACTCGGAGCACGAGAGCGTAAGGAGTCTCGCGGTGGGCACACTCGCGAAGATTTCCCGAAGGCGGATCCCAACTTCGGAAAGATCAATTTTGCCCACTCCATGGCCACGGGGTCGGATTGGCAGAGCGAGATCAAAACGGTGGAGTCTGCGTTGCTCGAGATTCCGAGTGAGTTAAAGGCACTGCTTGAGGAGGCAAAATAATGGCTGACGTCACGATGCGAATCTGGCGAGGCGACTCCAACGGTGGAGAGTTCGAGAACTACACCCTTGAACAACAAGAGGGCGAAGTCGTGCTCGACGTCATTCACCGCATTCAGGCCACCGATGCACCGGACCTCGCGTGTCGCTGGAACTGCAAGGCGGGCAAGTGCGGATCGTGCTCCGCCGAGGTCAATGGCAAGCCGCGCCTGATGTGTATGACGCGCATGGACACCTTGCCCGATGGTCCCGTAACGGTTACCCCAATGAAGACCTTTCCGATCATTCGCGATCTGGTCACTGACGTTTCTTTCAATTACGCCATGGCCGAAAAGGTTCCCGCGCTGCTTCCTCCCCCGATGCCCGAGGGCGGATACCGCATGTTCCAACAGGACGTCGAGCGGGGCCAGGAGTTTCGCAAGTGCATTGAGTGCTTCATGTGCCAAGACGTGTGCCACGTCATTCGTGACCACGAAGAAAACAAGTCGCACTTCGCCGGACCGCGTTTCTTTATTCGATACGCCGAACTGGAGATGCACCCTCTCGACACCAACGACCGTCGCGAACTCATCCGCGAGGAAATGGGTCTCGGTTACTGCAACATCACCAAATGCTGCACCGAGGTGTGCCCCGAGCACATCAAGATCACGGACAATGCAATCATTCCGCTAAAAGAGCGCGTGGTAGACGCTAACTACGACCCCGTCGCGTGGCTGGGACGAAAGATCCGTCGAAAGACCAAGCGCTCAGCGGCAGAAGCATCGGTCCAACCAGCGCCGTGACCGACGACGGTTTTCTCGAGCCGGCCTGGTTTGAGTCAATGAATCGCCGTCTGTCTTCGGTGTCACTTGATTCGCAGCTTTCGGCCGAGAGGGTCTGCGTTCGCGTGGTGTTTGACATTACGAAATCTCCCCCGTCCGCCTCAGAAGTCATGACTTTTTTCGTTGATGAACAGGGCACTCGTCTGGAAGCTGTCGCCGACCCGGCGCCGGACCTCGTGGTGAGCGTCTCATACGCCGACGCTGCACAAATTTCAAGTGGTCAGATGCGGTCCTCTCAGGCACTTCGTGATGGCCGATTGAAAGTGCGCGGTGACGTGAACGCGCTCATTCAATTTTCTGCCTGGATGTCCGAAGCCCACCGAGCGCTACACCCCTCCGTCGAGTAATTTCGCTGCAGTGACGAGTAGCCCACCGCAGCGACCAAGCGGGCTCGCTCTGGTTGGTACCGCACTCGTTCGCGACATTGTGAGTCATTTTCCCCACGTCACTGAGCGCGTGAGCCACGGGGAAGCCGCCTGGTTCATTAACGACAAAAAGAACTTCGTGGCCATGCGCGATCATCACCACGATGACCGAGTGTCTGTCGTTCTGGCCGCCGCCGCCGGCGTGCAAGCAGCGTTAACGAGCGACGATCCAAGGACGTACTTCGTACCCGCTTACGTTGGCTCGCGCGGATGGATCGGCATTTATCTCGACGGACGAGACACGCCAATGGCGTCGCGCGATGTCCTCGGTTCATTACTGCGCGACGCGTGGCTGCTCGTCGCGCCATCCAAACTTCACTCAGAGTTGAGCGACCTCTAAGTGGGGATTAAGACAATTGCCACTTATCAACGAGCTCACTACGTGACTTCTAGGCTCGCCACTAACTAAGTAAGGACACCTCGTGATCGACAATCAATTGACCCCGCTGATTCCGCTGATTGAAAACGACCTCAGCGAACCGGGCGTTTTTGAAGCGACGACGATTCATCGTCCGATGGACATTGCGCCCGCGGCGGTGCTCTGTTTCTTTAACGATCTTCTCGGTGAGTTACTCGCTGAGGGCGAACTCCAAGAGATTTACACGCTTCGATCAGAAATCGGGAGAAATCCCATATATCGATACGAAGTCGACGGTCGCTACGTCACCGTGGCTCACCCGGGTGTCGGAGCGCCGCTAGCGGCCGGCTTCACCGAAGAGATTGCTGCGCTCGGTGTCACCACCTTTGCCGCCTGCGGCGGTGCGGGAGCGCTCGTAGACCTCAACCTCGGACACGTCATGATTGTTAACTCCGCCGTGCGCGACGAGGGAACGAGCTTTCACTACGCGGCGCCTAGTCGAGTCATCAACGCTCAAGCGAGAGGTATCGACATCTTCCAGAGGGTCCTCGACGAAGCGGAGATTCCGTACTTCATTGGACGAACCTGGACCACTGACGCACTGTTTCGCGAGACCCGGAGCCGAGTTGATCGCCGCGTGAGCGAGGGTTGCCAAATGGTTGATATGGAGTCGTCGGCGTTCATGGCCGTGGCGCAGTTCCGCGGGCTCAATTTCGCCCAGGTGCTCTACGCCGGTGACACGCTGGCTGGTGAAACCTGGGACTCTCGCAGTTGGGATAAAGCGCGCAGCGTGCGAGAACGACTGTTTCGTGCCACAGCTCGAGCGGCTCTGGCACTTCATGACGCCTTGAACCCCGCCATCGACGTCGACGAAACCACGTCGGGCGACGACTAGGGAATCAGGCCGAGAGATTTCACTTCGTCGCGCTCGCCCAGCAGTTCGTCCGTCGTAACTTTGATTCGGTCCTGCGCGAATTCGTTCGCCACGAAGCCTTCTTTAACGGACCAGTTGCCCTGACCGTCGGCAAGTACCGGGAAGCCGAACGTCAATCCTTCAGGAACCCCGTACTCCCCGTGGCTCGTTACGGCGACGGAAACGGCATCGTCGGGCTCGGTGGCGCTCACGAGACCCGCCACGGTGTCGATGGCGGCGTTGGCTGCCGACGCGGCGGAGCTCGCTCCGCGAGCTTCAATGATGGCCGCGCCACGCTTTTGCACGGTGGTGATGAACTCACCTTCGAGCCATGCGGTGTCGGTGATGACGTCGCTCACGCTTCGACCACCAATCGTGGCATTCGCAAAATCTGGGAACTGGGTCGCCGAGTGATTGCCCCAGATTGCCAAATTCTTAACGTCCTTCACCGCCGCACCCGCTTTTTTGGCGAGTTGTGTTTCGCCACGGTTCTGATCGAGTCGCGTCATGGCAAACCAGCGATCCTCGGGTACTTCCGGTGCGTTGGAGCGCGCAATGAGACAGTTCGTATTGCACGGATTTCCAACGACCAAGACGCGAACGTCACTCGCCGCATTCTCGGCAATCGCTCGTCCCTGCGGTTTAAAGATTCCGCCATTCACCGTCAACAGATCGCCACGTTCCATTCCGGCCTTGCGAGGAATCGATCCAACGAGTAGCGCCCAGTTCGTGCCCGCAAAGGCCGTCGACAGATCACTCGTGGCTTCAATTCCTGCCAGCAGCGGAAAGGCGCAGTCGTCGAGTTCCATGACCACTCCTTCGAGCGATTTCATGGCGGGCTCGATTTCGAGCAGGCGAAGAACCACCGGCGTGTTCGGTCCGAGAAGTTGGCCCGAGGCGATTCGAAAAAGCAGTTGATAGCCAATTTGGCCGGCGGCGCCGGTAACGGTGACTTGGACGGGACTCGTCATGAAAACTCCTTAATTCGAGTTAGGTAGAAGGTGGGGTCTAAAGGCGGTCGACGATCGCGGACGCGAACTCGGAACACTTGACTTCAGTGGCGCCCTGCATCAAACGAGCGAAGTCGTAGGTAACAATTTTGTCGGCAATAGTTGCTTCGAGGGCGCTGACAATGTCGTTGGCCGCACTGGTCCAGCCCAAGTGCTCAAACATCAACACACCGCTCAACAGCACCGAGCCGGGATTGACTTTGTCTTGGCCCGCGTACTTGGGAGCGGTCCCGTGAGTGGCCTCAAAAATTCCGTGGCCAGTCAGATAGTTGATGTTCGCTCCGGGTGCAATACCAATGCCACCAACCTGCGCGGCCAGGGCGTCCGAGAGATAGTCGCCATTTAGGTTCATTGTCGCAATGACCGAAAACTCAGCCGGCCGCGTGAGCACCTGTTGCAATGTGATGTCGGCGATCGCGTCTTTGACGAGGAGTTTTCCGTCGGGCTTTCCTCCGCAGTCATCCCAACCCACCGCGACGTCAGCAAACTCATTGCGCACGAGTTCGTAGCCCCAACGTTGAAACGCACCTTCCGTAAATTTTTGGATGTTGCCCTTATGTACGAGGGTCACCGACTCGCGATTGTGTTCGAGCGCGTATTGAATCGCCGCTCGGATCAGGCGCTCTGATCCAAACTTCGAGATGGGCTTAATACCAATGCCGCTCATCTCACGAATATCCCAGCCGTAGTTTTCCTTCAAAAAGACGCGCAGTTTTTCGGCGTCCGCACTGCCGGCTTCAACTTCGTATCCCGCGTACACGTCTTCAGTGTTCTCGCGGAAAATCACCATGTCCACAGCCTCGGGGTGCTTAACCGGCGAGGGCACTCCGTTAAACCAGCGCACCGGTCGCAGACACACGTAGAGATCGAGAATTTGACGAAGCGCCACGTTCAGCGAACGAAAGC
>JANXTQ010000097.1 GCA_025352305.1 Actinomycetes bacterium | reverse complement strand
ATTCGTGCGCAGCCACCGATTCGCTCGGTCGTGTTGGCTCTGAGCGCGGGAATCGTTGCCGCCGCAACGGGTGTCGCACTATTCGTTGGCGCACCCTACCTTTTGGCATTCAGTTCAACGGAGACCAAACTGATTGCGGGTAGTTCGCTCGCCGTGGTTTTGATAGTCGTGGAGTTGTTTGCATTTCTGCGTTCACCACTTCGTTTCGTCGAGCGACTGACGACGCACGATCTCGGTCTGAGATCGGTGACGAAGTGGCGACGATGGCTCGTCGTCACCATTGGTTCGTGGTCCTTTTCACAGTGGCGCTCGGCGTCGAGTGGCGATCTGCTCGAGCGGGCGATGTCTGATACTGACGCGCTGCAGGACTTATGGATTCGCTGCATCGTGCCTCTCGTGAGCGTGACTGTTGCACTTCTCGGTGCGGACGTTTTTGTTTCGGTGCTTTCGTCTAATCGCTTTCGGCCGTACGAGATGGCGCTCGTTCTCGTGGTTGTCCAATTTGTCGTTTTAGCGGCGCTGGCGAGCCAGTTGGCTCGACTCACGCACAGTGAGCGAGTGGTGCGTAGGCAGCGCGCTATACGCACCGCGCTACAGATTGAACTGCAGATAGCAGCCCGCGAAATCGAATTACTGGGTCGCCGCGACTACTTCGTGGCAAAGATCGCGATTCAAAATAGTGACGTCGAGCGCGCCGAGTATCGGCGAAGTCGCCACTGGCGCCTCGTTCGCTTCATCGTGGCGTTCGCTCCGGTCGTTTCACTAGCGGCCGCTGCGTTCGTCGCGGGAGAGAATAATCTCGGACTGCGCTCGGGACTCGTTGTGGTTCTCGTGGCGTTGGTCTCGAGCGAACTCGCGAACGTGGCGAGCCAGTCACTGCGCGTTGCGGTGTCGGTGTCGGTGTCGGCCGAACGACTCGATGCCCTTCGCACCGATCAGCCAAATCGGGCGGAACTGTGGCCCTCGGAACACAGGATTGATGTCACATCGCTCACGTGGAGCGAGGGGGACTACACCGTTCTTGACAACATCAGTTTCACCGTGCCGGCACTGCGACGAATCGCAATCACCGGGCCAATTGGTGCGGGAAAATCCACGTTGCTACGACTTCTGGCGCGACTCGATGAGACGGACCTCGGAGAAATAACGGTCGGCGATGTAGCGATGGGCACTATTGATGAACTGTCCCTGCGACGAAATCTCAGTTACGTGAGCGCCGATCCCGGTCTGCTTGAAGGAAATGTCGATGCCGTGTTGCGCGCCGGGCGCCCCAATGCCGGCGATATTGAGCCGGCGCTGAGTGAGTTGTCGATCTCTTTTCCTACGTCGGGGCGATTTGAGCACCTCTCTCGAGGCGAAGCTCGTCGCGTCGCGCTCGTTCGCGCTCTACTCAATGAGCCCGACGTTGTACTGCTCGACGAACCAACCTCGGGCCTCGGACCCTCGGAGCGCGCACTCGTGATGCAGCGTCTCGGCCAACTCAGAGCCACGATCATTGTGGCCACGCATGATGAGCAACTGGCCAACTGGTGCGATGACCGCTACGAATTGCGCAGCGGTCAACTCAGTCGTGTTATCCGTTGAGCGAAGACATTGCAGCGGCGTAGTAGCGATCGCCACTGACGGCGGATCGCGGAACTGCAGCTTCCACGGCCTCAATCTCGGCGGCACTGAGAGTGATCTCTCCGGCGCCAATATTTTCACGTAGCCATTTGCTGCGCTTGGTTCCTGGAATCGGAACAACATCGGACCCGCGCGACAGTACCCAGGCGAGTGAAAGTTGCGCCACACTGACTCCCTTGTCCTTTGCGACTGCGCTCAACGCGTCGACGAGAAGCGCATTTTTTGCGAGATTCTCGCCGGAGAATCGGGGCTGAAATCGACGAAAATCCTTGTCGTCGCTCGGCGTTCGCACTTCGTCATTGGAGGTGAGAAAGCCTCTCCCGAGTGGACTGTAGGCCACGAAGCCGATTCCGAGGCGTCGACAGGTTTCGAGCACTCCATCTTCGGGGTCGCGCGTCCACAGCGAATACTCCGACTGAATTGCGCAGACGGGATGAACCCGGTGGGCGCGTTCCAACGTTTCGGGCGACGCTTCAGAGATGCCGAGATAGCGAACCTTTCCCGCCTCCACCAACTCCTTCATTGCTCCCCACGTTTCCTCAATCGGAACTGTTCGATCGACGCGGTGTTGGTAGTACAGGTCTATGTATTCAACGCCCAGGCGCGCCAGGGACGCATCGCAACTGTCGCGAACGTACTGCGGCTGACCATTGATGCCGAGAAAGCTCCCGTCGGCACCTCGTTGATTGCCGAATTTCGTGGCGAGAACGACCTCGCTACGACGTGACTCGATCGCTCGACCGACCAGCTCTTCATTGATGAAGGGTCCGTACATATCCGCGGTGTCGAGAAAATTGACGCCCAAATCGAGTGCTTCGTGGATCGTGGCAATGGACTCGTCGTCATTGGCCGACCCGTAAAACTCACTCATACCCATGCAGCCGAGACCCTGCTCCGATACGACCAACCCTTGACCCAATGTGCGCTGTTTCAACTCGCCCTCCTCGTCTTTGTGAAGTATCTCACAAGGCCTCGATCAAGCCTCTGTGAAATTGCCCGACCGCTTTCAGTTCCGGTACGGTAAGGCCATTGGCAGGGGGGCCAATCGTCGGGCCGCCCGATTCACCGCTCTGCGGAGGATCGGGCGGCCTTCGGCGTTAGACGGCTAATCTCCGCGCACTACCGAGAAGGAATTCATGGACCGTTTACGCACCCCCGATGATCGATTTGTCGATCTGCCTGATTTCGCCTTTCCTGTTCACTACGCAGACGTCACGGATCCGAGCGGTGGCCCGTCACTACGCATGGCGTACATCGACGCTGGTCCCCGCGATGCACGAGAGGTCGTGGTGTTACTTCACGGCGAGCCCACGTGGTCATTTCTCTATCGCCACGTCATCCCGACACTGGTCTCAGCGGGTCATCGCGTCATTGCTCCCGATCTCATTGGCTTTGGTCGTTCCGACAAACCCACTCCGCGTTCGCAGTTCTCCTTTGCCCGACTGGTGGAATGGACTCGAGAACTGTTGTTTGATCGATTGGATCTGCACGACGTCACGCTCTTTGGTCAAGATTGGGGCTCGCTGGTTGGCCTGCGACTGGTGGCGGAGAACGTCGAGCGCATCGCACGAGTCGCGATTGGCAACGGCGGCCTACCGACCGGAGACGAAAAACCGAACGAAGCGTTCAACTCCTGGCAACAGTTCAGCCAAAGTACGCCCGAGCTTCCCGTTGGTCGAATTGTCTCTGGCGGCTGTGCAACTGCGCTCGACGAATCCGTGATTCGTGGATACGACGCGCCCTTTCCCGACGAGAGCTTCAAAGAGGGCGCCCGCATGTTGCCCACATTGGTTCCGACGTCGCCCGATGATCCCGCGCACGATGCGAACGTCGCCGCGTGGGAAGTCCTCGCGAAATTCAGCCGTCCGTTTCTCACGTGTTTCTCTGACGGCGATCCGATCACTCGTGGAGCCGACCGAAAGTTCCAATCAGTTGTGGCGGGAACTCGCGCAGTAGAACACGTCACCATTACCGGTGGCGGACATTTTCTTCAAGAGGATCAGGGCACTCAATTGGGCGAGGTGCTCGTCAGTTTCATCAACTCTCACCCGTCTTGATCGTCGCTGCGGCGACGTAGTCGCAACTGCACCAGCGACGGAGTCGGGTACCTCGTTAATCCGGGGCGCCATCCTTCGGCAATTTTTTCGGCACCGATTCCGCCCTGCGCCCAGATGTGACACGTATTGGTCAGCCAGGCTCCAAAACGTCCACCTTCGCTGGAGACGGGACTGGCTCCACGTCGTGTCGCCGACGAGGCCATGGTCTGAATTGCGGCCGGTCCAATCGCTCGTGCCAGAAACTCGAGGTGGCTACATCCACGCTGGCGGCCCAAACGGTCCTGCACGGCTCGCGTGTACCCGCGAGTAATTGACAGTCCGACGAGCGCGCGAAAGGCGGGCTCAATGCTCGTGCATTCGTCGTGGGGAAATTCGAGCATCGTTGCTCGAGCGTTGGTAATAAGGAGAGATTCGCGGTCAATCGTGACCACGAGTCCCATGGAGTGAAGCGTGTGC
>JANXTQ010000268.1 GCA_025352305.1 Actinomycetes bacterium | reverse complement strand
AGAGACTTTTCCATTGAATAACTTGCTCGTGGCCGCGGTGATCTATTTCATCGTGCGATGGCATCAGAACAGTGAACAACAGTTATTTCTTTATCTGGCGGCCGGACTATTTGGAGTGGGACTCACCAATCAACAAACGATTGTCTTACTCGCGCCGGCAATTGTCTATGTGCTGTGGTTGAATCGCCGCACCTTGGTGGCCGCGCCGCTCGTTCTTGGATGGTCGGCACTGTGGATCGTGGTGGGCCTATTGCCATATCTTTACGTTCCGCTCGCGGCCTCGTTGGGCCATTCTCCCGATAGCTGGGACCACGCCAGCTCGCTGAGTTCACTCACCAACTTGATACTTCGTAGGGATTATGGCGGGACGTCGGTGTCGTTAGGTAGCGCAGGTCACACCGGCCAATTCTTTTTGGCAATTTGGTACCTCTTCAAGCAACTGGGTTTTGTTTTGGGACTCGGCGCGCTGGCGGGCGCGTTGGCGGCACTCAGTCGACTTCGCTGGTATTTCGTGTTCGTCCTGTTGGCATTCGTGACGTCAATTTTGGAGTTCCTCGTCGTGGGAGGCTTGGACCCGCACGTTGGAAGTTCAATGTTCGTTCTCGAACGTTTCGACCTGATGGCCATGGTAATTCTCGGCCCACTCGCCGCCGTCGGCATTGTGGGACTCATCCAGTGGTGCAAGGACCGACCCATGATGTCGGATTTTTCTCCCGCAAGGTTGGTGCTGAGCGTCGTAGCGGCGGCAGTGATAGTGAGTTCCACGATTGGCATCGTCGTGACGCACTACGGGACCATCAATGTGTCGCACGACAAGGTCACTGAAACCTACGTTCGCGACGTATTGAGTGGACTGCCCGAAAAGGCCGTCCTGTTTGTAACGGGTGACTACGCGGACTTTCCTATCCTCTACACCCAAAGCGTGGAGCACGTTCGCCCCGACGTAACGGTGGTGGTGTCTCCACTGCTGGGGGCGCCCTGGTACGCCGATCAAATTCGTAGCGAAAAGAAACTAGTGATCCCGACCAAAGTGTCGACGTTCTCGATCGTTCGCGCCAATCCCGATCTCAAGTTCTTCTTTATTGGTCAACCGCCTGATAAGACTCTCGCCGGTCACTATTACCTGTCAATTCAGGGACTAGCGAGTGAGGTCATTCCGCAGGCTCAAACTCTCAGTTTGCCGACCGTCGCGGCGCAGAACAATGCGCTGCTGGCTACGTATCATGTCCCCAAGGCGAACTCGATCAAGCGCGACTCTTTTGAAGGTTTCATTCTTGACCAGTACGCACTTACTCCTTTCACCTTGAGTGGAAACTTCGAAGCCGGCAACTCAATAGGCGAAGCAATCACCTACATGGTCCGGGCCCACAAAATGGATCCTCGTAATGAGGTCATCATCAAGCGACTGCGCCTATTGGAGGCCAACGCTGGCGCCTGAGAGTCGACTGGCGTTGGCGTCGCTAGGGAAGTCGCGAGGAAGTAACGAACTACGATACGGCCGTGGCTATACGTTTACCGTCGCTTCGACGACGAGCTACGCGCGATTCCGAAGAGTTCGACGGCGTTCTCGTTCTTCGCCGCGGACGGCCCTACGACCCGGCTTGGGACCTGTGGCGTCCCGTTCGACGTTGGCCCGGAGTGCTGCTAGCGGCGATCGTGACCTCCGGTTTGCTTGTATCGGTGGGCTATCACTTCACACACAAAGTGCGCCAAGTCGCTCCGCCGACGCCAATTAAGTCGAATCTGCACGTTCAACCTCCTTACTTCGCGCCCGTGACGCCAACGTCGCCGGGCGTACAAAATTTCACGGGCACGACGTCAAAGTTCTCCATCCCCTTTACGAGCCCCGGCACCCTGACCCAGTGGGAGTTCGCGTGCAAATGCCACAACAATTTCAACGTTGAGGTTCACGACGCCTTTTCGCGCCTCGTGTCAATCCCGCTTAACTCCATTGGTCGCACCTACGTTTCGAGCGTGGCGAACTACCCAGCGGGCCACTACAACTTCAGCGTTAACGCCGACGGTCCCTGGAATATCACCTTGGTCGATGAGTCCAAAGTGCCCGTTATTAGTCCTCCTTTCATTTACGCGAGCACCGGCTCGAGTGTGCTCGGGCCGTTTCCGGCATCGCACAACACCTTGATCATTGGCTTCGTTGGTGATCAAGGCCAACTTCTCTCCATACATCTTGTTGACAAGAACGGGGCGAGTTACGGTTACCCCGTCTTTACCGTTCACCGAATTTTTGACAAGACGTATGTCCTCAATCCGGTTCCGGGTCCGTACTACTTAGAGGTAAGTGGCGCGGGGCTCTGGCTCGTCGACGTCAAGTAACGGTCACGATTCCGAGCGTGGCGCAGCCGGTTGTCACCGTCATTATTCCCGCATTCAATGTTGCGTCGACCCTCGAAACTTGTGTCAGTTCGATTGGGCCATTAGAAACTGGTGCAGTTGAGATCATCATTGTTGATGACGCCTCGAGCGATTCGACCCCGACTATCGCTGATGCACTTGGCGAGCGTTACGCAGCAACGGTCGTTCATCACGTCATCAACACCGGAGTGGTTTACTCACGAAACGATGGACTGAAGTTGGCGACGGGTGAGCACGTTCTGTTTCTCGACGCAGACGACCAGTTGTGTGACGGTGCGCTCGACGCACTGCTGAGCGCCTTCAACGGCCCCGATGTCGTGGGAGCTGCAGGTCGCTTTCGCGCGATTGACGAGGTGGGCAACAGTATTGACATTGGAACGTGGGCGAGCGAACAACTGCGTCCCGTACTTCGTCGCGCCGGGCGCATGGTGCACAGCGCCCACGGTCTTACCGGCGAAGCCCTGCTCACTCGGCTCGTTTCGCCGCCACCCGGTGGGGTGTTGCTTCGTCGAAGCGCAGTAGAGGCCGTGGGGGGATTCGATCCTCGAGTCAAGCGCAGTGAGGACCTCGATCTTCTGGTGCGACTCAGCGGGCTCGGGCCAATTCTCATGGTTGACGCCACGGTCCTGTTGTATCGCCGCCAAAGTTCTCAGCGTTCGGCGTCAACGCGTCGACGCCAGTTCGGACGCCTATGGACCTTGTCAATGTTGATCGTTCGTGCCCCCGACGGTCGCCTCGCTAGAAATCGCGCTCGCGGCGCCGCGGCGCACTTCCTCGACCGAGCGGAGACACGTTGGCGCTACGGCGACCATCGAGTGCGTGACGTTGTGTCCGTTTCACGCTCTCTCATTTTGGCTGGCGCCCTACGAATGTTGGGTGTCATCATGCGCGCCGTACGCTGGCCGTTGTAAATCCCCCTGGGCTGTGGATAACTTGGGATCAAGCGGTGGATGAATGCGCCCGATCGGGCACAAGTGGTGCATAAGGCTGTGCGCGGTTGTTTATTTGCTTCGGATTTCGATCTCCACCCGTCATGCGCAGCTGTCGATTTGGCATAGTTCGCCCAGTACTTTTCGCCGCGGCGATGAGGGACTGTTGCATCGAAAGGCGCAACGGATTCGACGATTCACGGTCGCAATACCGCGAACCATCGTACGAAAGGCGTCGAGCCGATCGCCTCTAACTAGCGAATCGGGAAGTACGGCCGTTTGAGATGTTCTGTCCGACACGGAACGTCACCAATGTGCCAACGGAGGCCCCGCGCCACCGGCGAGCTTCGGTTCGCTTGTGGCGCGGGGTCTTCGTGTTTTAGTTTCCAAATGCTGCAGCGGGCCGATCTCCACGTTCAACTTGCGCGGCAACGTCTTTTTGAACAATTGCCAAGTCGTCGGCGTGAGTAACACCAATACAGCGCGAGTTTGCCTCCAGAACGCGAAAGATGCCGTGATGTTCGCGAAGCTGTTCAGCAACCACTTCGGGCAGCAGAACTTCGGCATCTTCGCTGGCTCCGGTCGCCTCATTCATTGCGTTATCGAAGACGGACCACATGCCGGGCGCAAAGCCCCAGAGATTCATGGAAACTCGCGTATCGGGCTCGAGCACTCGAGGCAGCAGCCCGTCGTCGGAGAAGAAGCCCGACGAAGACGACTGAACTTTTCTTCGTTCCGCAATCGATACGAGAAGGCCGTCACGGACCTTGCACACCCCTCGCGTTACTGGTTGATCTCCCACGAGCGCGCGGTCCAGGCGAAATCCCACCAAGCAGTTAGTCCCCTCGTTGCGTAAGTGATTTCCGAGGGCCAACATGGCGTCACGTCCGTAGAGATCGTCGGCGTTCGCAACGCCGAAGGGCTGATTTGCTTCGACGTTGTCTTTCGCGCTCAGCACCGCGTGCACCGTTCCGAGCGGCCGCTGCTGAAACGCAAAACTGACCCGCTTGTCGCTGGGCCAATGAGTTCTGATGTGCTCTTGAATGAGTGGACCGGTGTCGGGGTTGATGATAATGACAATGTGGCCAAATCCCGCGGCGTACGCGTCAGAGCCAATGAGATCAATGACCGCTTCTCCATTGACACCAATCGGTGCCAACTGCTTAACGCCGCCGTAGCGTCGAGCGCGGCCGGCCGCGAGAATTAAGAGGGTGGGGTCATTCACGCCGACCATCGTACGACGGCCGATGCCCACGTCATGCCCGCGCCGAAGCCCGTCATGAGGACGAGGTCGCCGTCTTTAAGTCGTTGTGACTGGCGCGCGTCGTCCACGGCGAGCGGAATTGATGCGCTCGACGTATTGCCGTAACGATCCAGCACGACTACGGAGCGCTCGGCTTCCACACCGAGACGTTGGCACGCCGCCTGAATAATTCGCACGTTGGCCTGATGAGGAATGACCAAGCTCAGCTGGTCTGAACTAATTCCCGCGATAGCCATTGCACGTTCGGCGGACTCGACCATGATTCGAACGGCGCGGCGGAAAATTTCCTTCCCGTCCATCCAAATAGTTCCACCATGGTCGCAGCGAAGTAGGTGAGCGAGAGAACCGTCACTGCCGAGGTCAAAACCCAGCAAATCCCCAGGGCCTTCCACGGAATCAATGATCGCGGCGCCCGCTCCGTCACCGAGCAGGACCGCCATGGTGCGGTCATTCCAGTCGGTCCAACGAGACAGATTTTCGGCGCCGATAACCAAGATTCTCTTAGCGCCGGTCGCGGCGAGACCATCAGCAATTCGGACCGCGTACATGAAACCGCTACACGCAGCATTGACGTCGAAAGCCGGAGCGGTAATGCCGAGAGCGTGAGCAATGAGTGGAGCGCTCGCGGGAATCAGACTGTCGGGCGTGGTGGTGGCGAGCACGACGTAATCAATGCTCTCAGCGCTCACTCCCGCGTCTTCGAGCGCACGTTGAGCCGCGAGCGCGCCGAGGGAACTCGATGAACCGCCAACACGCCGTTCGCGAATTCCGGTGCGCTCGAAAATCCATTCGTCGGTCGTATCTAAAGTTTGCGAGAGTTCCTCGTTGCTCACGATTCGATCGGGAACCGCAGTGCCCCAACCTCGAAACTGAATTCCCATGAAATTACCTAGGCGCCCGTCGGTGCATCGAGCACCGCCAACGAACAGCGAGCGACGCAGATGAGCCGTCCGCTTTCGTCGGTCAAGTCAATTCCCCACACGTGAATGGTTCGACCGATTCGAATTGGAGTAGCGGTCGCAGTAAGTGTGCCCGACGAGATCGATCGCAAGTGACTGCAGTTGAGTTCGGTGCCGACCACAATCTTTCCTGGTGCTACCGCGTGAGATCCGCCCATGGACGCGGCGGATTCAGCGAGGAGCGCGGAGACACCCCCGTGCAAGATTCCGTAGGGCTGGTGAACTTTGTCGGTTATGGCCACTCGCACGACAGCACGCTCGGCAGATAGTTCGACCACTTCAATATCCAACGCGGCGTGCACGCCGGAGGAGCCCGCGAATGATTCGGTGGGTGAATCGGTCATGCGAGACAGCCTAAATCGCGCCGGTAGCCTCTCTGCGTGACCGATTTCATTGACCTACGAAGCGACACTGTCACTCAGCCCACGACACAGATGCGACAGGCGATTTTCTCAGCCGTGGTTGGTGATGACGGTTGGGGCGAAGATCCCACGGTCACGGAACTCGAAACGCTCTATGCGCGACTCGTCGGCAAGGACGCTGCGCTCTTTGTTCCTTCTGGGGTAATGGCGAATCAGATCGCGATCCGTATCTTGACTCGACCGGGCGATCAGGTACTGGCCGGAACTCACCAGCACGTCGTCGGTTTTGAGATGGGAGCCTCGGCTCGAAATGCGGCAATTCAATTCGGCTTCTTGAACGACGACAGCGGAGTGCTCGACGCTGAGGAAATCGCGCGAGCCATTGACGCCCAGCGTGACCATCACTTAAACGTGTCGTTGTTGTGCGTGGAAAATACGCACATGTTCGCTGGCGGCGTTCCTCTGACGTCGGCCCAAATGTCGACGATTGCTGACGCCGCGGGTTCGGTGGCGATTCACCTCGACGGCGCGCGACTGTTTAACGCCGCAGTAGCGACGGGAGAATCGCCCGCCGCACTCAGCCAGCGGGCGAGCACCGTCATGTCCGCGCTGTCAAAGGGGCTCTGTGCGCCGGTTGGTTCGCTTTTGGCCGGTTCAACTCAGTTCATTGAAGAAGCTCGCTTCGAGCGAAAGCGCCTCGGCGGAGCGATGCGTCAAGCGGGTTTTCTTGCCGCCGCCGGGCTCGTAGCGCTGACCAACATGGTGGAGCGATTGAGCATTGATCACGTAAAAGCTCGCCGACTCGCCGAAGCTGTGCAGAACCGATTCAGCGAATCCAACTTCGACGCTGCTCACTGTCTCACCAATATCGTGGCCTTCAATCACCCGCGCTCACGTGAGCTGATGGAGCAACTCGCCAGCCGCGGTGTGCACGGCGCGGCACTGTCAGCGAGCCGAGCACGTTTCGTCACGCACGCCGACGTCAGTGAAGCGCAAATCGACCAAGCGTGTGACGCAATTAGCGAGTTCACGTGGAACTAATTAGCGACGGTGACTGCGGATTCTGTCAGCGGTGCGTTGCGTGGATTAGCCCACGTCTGCGCAAACCAATTCAGTTTGTGACCTCTCAGCAGTTGAGTGGCGACGATCTGGCTGAACGTTTTCTATCTCGGAGCGACGTAAGCGAGGCCGTTTGGTTTATTGACGATTCGAATCGATACTCAGGTTCTGACGCCGTGGCCCGACTACTTCGCTGCTGTCGTTCGCCCTGGTCATTAGTCGGACGAATTGTTGGTCAGCCTGTACTTCGACCCTTCGCCTCAGCGACCTATCGCTTCGTAGCGCGTCATCGATCCCAACTTCCCGGTTCGACCTGCTCCTTACCAACGCAACAGGGCAAGCAGTAGCCTTAAGGCGCCCAGTGGGCGTCTTATGACCCAGATTCTCCACCTCTCAACGTTCGTTCGCCGTCCGATCTTTGATCAAGACGGCGACCGGATCGGTCGCGTGCACGACCTCGTCGCGCGCGTGGGCGTTGACGCCCACCCTCCGGTTGTTGGCGTCGTGATCCGAATTGAAGGCCGCAATCTTTTCGTCCCGATTCGAAAAATCGGCGGACTGGCCGAGGGACGCGTGACCTTTGAGGGTCGCCGCGTCGACCTGCGTCGCTTCGAACGCCGCCCGGGCGAGATCCTGCTGGCTGAGGACTTCCTCGCTCGTCACCTCATCAATTTGGTGCGCGGTCGACTTATTACGGCCAACGAAATCGAACTCGCTCAAATTAATGGGACCTGGGAAGTGGTGGGAGTCGACGCGGGACGTCGACCCACTCTTCGCCGACTCTTGGGACGGCGCCTCGGCGCCCAGGTGCCCGCAGGCACGATTGTTGACTTCGCGTCGATCGAGCCGTTCGTCAGCCACGTGCCGAGCGCGCGCCTGCGCATTCCCTACCGAAAACTTGCTCGACTTCACCCCGCACAGATTGCTGACTTGGTGGAACAGGCCAGTCACGAAGAGGGTGAAGAGATCATCGACGCCGTGGGAATGGATCGAGAGTTAGAAGCAGATGTTTTTGAAGAACTCGATACAACTCATCAACTCGAGTTCCTCCAAAGCCGCTCCGATACTGAAGCGGCGCGACTACTCAGTCGAATGGAACCCGACAACGCCGCTGATTTAATCAGCGAGATCGACCAAGAGCGTCGTTTGCCGATCTTGGAGGCACTGCCCGAAGCCCACCAGGCCAAGGTTCGCCAACTTCTTCAGTACAACCCCGATACGGCCGGCGGATTAATGAGTCCCGACTTTGTTCACGTCACCAGCGGTGCCACGGTCGAAGAAGCGCTGCAGGCCGTTCGTTCGTCACGAGCACCGTTGGAGGCGATGAACGCTGTATTCATTCTTGATGAGGCCGGACAACCTGTTGGAGCAGCGCCGATCGCGGCGCTCATTCGAGCTCGCGGCGCCGAGCACGCACTATCAGTTGCTCGAACGCACCTCGCGCACGTTCATCCTCACTGGGATCTGCACCGCGTGTCACGAAAAATGAGTGACTTCAATTTGACAATTCTTCCCGTGCTGGACGAAGCCCACGGGGCAATGATTGGCGTCGTCACCGTCGATGATCTGCTCGAAGAGTTGCTGCCTCAGGGGTGGCGTCGCGAGTTCGGCATGACCACGGTGGAGGAGTAAATCATGTGCTCTGCGCTCTGGCACGTTCTAGGGGGGTTCCACTGAAACCTCCAAGTACCACCACAACGTTTAGTTCCGCCCCGGCGGGACTGTTCGACGACGTCTCGGAAGTGACCTTCTAAGTCCTCCACGTTCGTTAGGGCAGTTCCGCACCCCTATCGAGACGAAAGGAGAACCGTGACCAGCGCGTCCAACGAGCACGACATTGCCGGAGCCTTCGGCACCATCAGAGCCCACGACACCGGCCGACGCCGTGGCATTCGTGCGCGCCTACTCACGCTGATCGCCATTATTGGACCGGGTCTCATCGTCATGGTTGGTGACAACGATGCCGGAGGAGTGTCGACTTACGCCCAAGCCGGTCAAAACTTCGGTTTTTCGCTGCTCTGGACCTTGCCCCTGCTCATTCCCGTACTAATCGTTAATCAGGAGATGGTGGCGCGTCTCGGCGCCGTGACGGGTGTGGGCCACGGACGGCTCATACGCGAGCGCATCTCTCGTCGGTGGGGCAACGTATCAATTTCGTCCATTCTGTTGCTCAACTTTTTGATCATCGTCACCGAATTCATTGGTGTCTCGTTGTCGATGCAGTACTTCGGCATCAGTCGGTACTTCTCGGTCCCGATTGCCGTGCTCGGCCTGTTTGCCGTAACGGCGAGCGGATCGTTTCAGCGCTGGGAACGCTTCATGATGCTCTTCGTCGCTCTTAACTTTCTGGTCGTTCCGCTTATCTGGGTTTCACATCCACACGTGGGTGCCGTCGTGCACGGCTTAGCGTCGCCCGGTATTCGAGGGGGCGTGTCCTCGTCGTCGGTGCTACTCATCATTTCGATCATTGGCACCACCGTTGCGCCCTGGCAGTTGTACTTCCAACAGAGCAACATCGTTGACAAGAAGATCACGCCGCGGTGGCTGAACTACGAACGGGTGGACACCATTTTGGGTTCGCTCATTGTGGTGATCGGCGCGTCCGCATTGATGGCTGCTGCGGCAGCGCTCGCGTCGTTTGGTGGCACGACCTCTTACGTGGACTCGTTGCATGTAGCGATCCAATTTGGCAGACACATCGGACACGGCTCCGGAGCATTTTTTGCCCTGTTGCTGCTGAACGCTTCGGTGATTGGCGCCGCGGCGGTGACTCTGGCGAGCAGTTACGCCCTCGGAGACCTCTCGGGTCAACGCCAGGGCCTCGATCTACGAGTACGTGACGCCAAAGCTTTTTACGGAGTGTTCGCGGGGCTGTTGCTCGTCGCTGGCGCCGTTACGTTGGTGGCCTCTAATCATCTGTTGTCACTCATAACGTTGATGGTCCAAGCAATGTGTGGACTCATGCTTCCGAGCACGACGATTTTCGTCTTGCTTCTTAGTAACGATCGCGACATTCTCGGTCCCTGGATTAACCGGAGATGGCTCAACGTGCTCGCAAGCATCATTGTGACGATTTTGGTTGTTCTCTCGGTGGTCATGATGGTTTCGACGGTCTTTACAGGCGTGAACGTCGTTCACCTTCTGGTCGTCACCTCACTCATCGGTGCCGCCGGGCTCGCCATTGGGCTGCCCATCAGCCTTCGACGAACGCGCGAAGTAGTGAATTACAACATCGATCGATCCGACTGGCGTACGCCGCGACTGTCACTGCTCAGCGCGCCCATGTCGAGCACACCGCGACGGTGGCTGCTTCGCGCGGTGGGTGCATACCTGTTAATTGCTGGAGTGATGTTGGTGGTTCGCTTCATTCAACTTGCTGTCTCCTAACGTGACGCTGATGAAGCGCAGTTCAACGGTGGCGTTCATTCACGCTCACCCCGACGACGAAGCCCTCTTTAGCGGTGGGACCATTGCGCGCTACTCAAACGAGGGTCGACGCACACTGCTTGTTACCTGCACCGATGGGAGAGGTGGCCTCGACGACCGAGCCGCCGCTGGTAACTCTCCTCGTCACCACAGTGACTGGACACGAGTGACGCGTGCGGGCGAGTTGGCTCAGTCGGTCGTGACATTGCAAGTGAGTCGTCACGTAACTCTGGGATACCGCGACTCAGGTATGAGTGGGTGGCCAATGAGCGAGCACCCTGACGCATTTGTCAACTGCGACGCTGAAGCGGTCGCGAGGTCGCTCGCGGCTCTGCTGGACGAAGAAGCCGCCGCCGTCGTTGTGACCTACGACGAAAACGGCTACTACGGACATCCCGACCACATTCGAGCCCATGAGGTCACCCGACGGGCGGTTCAGCTGTCCTCGTCGGTTCAGAGACTTTTTTACCCAGTGACTCCGGCGGCCGTACTTCGCCAGTTCATCCCGGCGGCTCGTGCGGCCGCGGTCTCACTTCCGCTGTGGGTCCTCGACGCGGGTGAGGGAGTGGCCAACGATGAGATTGACGCCACCATTGACGCGTCGGCGTTCACGGCAATAAAGCAGCGCTCCATTGCGGCGCACGCCTCGCAGGTGGATAATGCCGATCTGGTCACGATGGACGACGAACTCTTTAGATTGCTCTTCGGCCATGA
This sequence comes from Actinomycetes bacterium, assembly GCA_025352305.1. Lineage (GTDB taxonomy): Bacteria > Actinomycetota > Acidimicrobiia > Acidimicrobiales > RAAP-2 > RAAP-2. The sequence continues at coordinate 2,055 of JANXTQ010000268.1, read as the reverse complement.
GTACTACGTGCTTGGTTGGTCGCGCGAACCGACGCTCGGTTCGCTGGATGATCTGTGTGGAGGATTGACGTGAGTACGCCCTTGACTTTCGTAGCGGTGCACGCGCATCCCGATGACGAAGCCAGTTCCACCGGTGGCACCTTTCGACTCTTAAAGAACGAGGGTGTTCGCACGGTGCTGGTCACCTGTACTAACGGCGAGTACGGCGACGACCTGTCCGGCAATAAGCCGGATCACGATGATCACGACCCCGTTGGCGTGGCGACCCATCGACGAGGCGAACTGGAAAAAGCGTGCGAGATTTTGGGCATTGACCGCCTGGAGATGCTCGGTTATCACGACTCGGGAATGCGCGGTTGGGCCGGCAATGAAAATCCCGACTCATTTTGGGCGACGCCGGTGAATGACGCAGCGAGCAAGCTGGCCGCGATCTTGATGCAGGAACGACCCCAAGTAATCATGACGTACAACGAAGTGGGCTTTTACGGTCACCCCGATCACATTCAAGCCAACCGAGTGACTCTGGCAGCAATCGAGATGCTCGACTATCAACCGACTCTGTATTACAACACCATTCCCGATTCGGTCATGGAACGATTTAGATCCCGTTGGGCCGAAGATGCCGCGCGCGAAGCGAAAGAGAAGCTCGAACGCGGTGAGCAACCCGATGAGGACTCTGGGCCGCCGGTGGACGAACACGGCGAGCCCATTCGCATGGGTACTCCGGACGACGAGATCGGCGCCGCCATTGATATCTCCGAAATCAACGACGCTAAGTACGACGCTCTCGCGGCGCATCAGTCTCAGATTGGTGAATCGGGCTGGATGAGTATGGGTCGCGACGAGTTTCGCAAGACCATGACGACGGAATGGTTCGTCCGGGTTCAAGACCCACACGAGCGAAGCGGACTGGTTACTGACCTGTTCGTTGACTATCGATCGGCGTAATTGGCGCGAACCATCTCGCAGCGAGAGAGAAATCGTGATGGCCAACAGCGCCCTGGCCTACGCTCGCTGCCGTAGGACTGGTACATTTCGCTCTAGTCGGCCCGGTGGTCGTCAATCGGGGGCCGTCCACATGAACGTCACACTCAAGCAAGTACGTACCCTTCGACGCCGATCGAGGAGTTGGGCATCAATTGGAACGGGCGCGGTTGTCCTACTGTTCTCAGGCCTGATCAACGTGAATCTCGCCAGTGCCTCGCCGTCGTTAGTGGGATCTGTTCACCTTTCTCAGACGGCCATCTCACCGGGCGGCGCGCAGATTGAGGTAACCGCCGCTTCCAGCGTCGACGCGAACTGCTCGGTATCGATTTCGCCAGCCATCTCCTCGATGCCGAGCGCCACGGCCTGCGACGCGAATTGGCCCGTTCAGTTCACTCTGCACGTACCGGGTAATAACACGGCGAATCCGATTAACTACAAGATCAAAGTGAGCGAATGTGTCGCCTCGGCCTGTTCGTCCAGCGCCCCCGTCACGTTGACGGAGTGGGCGTTTCACGTAACCTTCAGCGCCAGTCCGTCGCTCGGCACTCCCGTTGCTGCGGCCGCGTGTGCGAGCGTGGCCCTCTGCTTACTCATTGACGACTCTGGATCGATCTATGTTGCAAGCAAACTCAAAGGAACAACCAAAACGCAGGGCGATTTCAATCTCGCTCACGGCCGGATGAAGACAGTGGCCTGCGCTTCGGCGACGTACTGCGTCGGCGCCAACCTTGATGGTGACGTTTTTACGTGGAGCGGCGGAAGCAAGGTTCTCGTGAGCGGGGGGCACAGCCAAATGAATTCGGCCGCGAGCGTATTTGCCGCATGTTCGAGTGCGACAGTCTGCCTGATTGACTGGTCGGGAGCTCAAGGTAGTGGCGGAGGCGGAGGCGGTGGCGGTGGCTGGTACGGAGGGTCCGGCGGATCACTCAGCGGAGCACGCGAAGTTATTTTCAATGTTCACTCCAAAGTATCGACCACCTTTTCAGCCCCCGGCGTCGCGACTGGGTTTTCCTGCCCGCAGCTCGCGACGAGCAATCTGTCGAGTTGTGCCGTCAGTGACGACCAAGG
>JANXTQ010000286.1 GCA_025352305.1 Actinomycetes bacterium | reverse complement strand
GTTCGTTCGAACTTGGTTGATCACCGGTCCGCTGCAGAGGTGGTGGGAGATTTCGTAGGCGACGCACGCCCGCGTCAAGCTGTAGGCGCCCGTGACGGGATCGTTCACCGCGTCACCAGCGTTAATCCACTTCACGTTCGCTTTATTGAATTTGGCGACCGCGGTTTTCTCGGCACTGCGAATCAGCGCGTCGTAGGGTTCTTCGCCCGCCGGACCGGCGGGACTCGCGTAAACGAAAATGTACTTAGTTCCGGACTTTAAGAAGATGTTGATCGCGCTCGTTAGGTCCGCTGCGTACTGCGCAGCGATCGCCGCGTTACCTATTTTGGCCGCGCTCGCAATGCAGGACGTGAACTTGTTTCCGACGAAGGTCAAGGTGACCGCTTCGGGGTGAAGATTCACCGCATCGCTTTGCATGACACTCAACCAGTCACAGATCGCCGTTCCGGGCCAGGCGTGCTCCGTCAGTTTCGGTGGAGTGGCCATCTGTTGAATGTCAAACCAGAAGTAGGGATAGGCCTGGGTTTCCATTGAATCGCCGAACACTTCAACGTGCTGTTGATGAGTGGAACTCGCGAGCGCGGGAGTAACGACGGCGACGCTGAGACAGAGAGTCACGGCGCCCAGCAGTGCTCTCGACTTCACCCCACCCGCCTTTGTCGTTCGCTATCGATCTAGCGCCGACTCAGAATGTAGACGTTCGCGCTGAGGTGGGGCAACGAACTACTGAGTCACCCAGAATCGTGAGCCGTCCGGGTTCGCCATGACCAGCAGACCCGTGTTGGTGAGCGTGAGCGTTGCCCCCTTGTGCCCGTAGGTGTTGGTTACCCAGACGTGGCTGCCGTTGGCGCGGCGCGTGATGAAGTTGCCGTCGCCTTGGAGGTCAGTCGAGCTATTCGCCGCTCCCGTGACGCCGTTGTGCCACAACACCTGATTGTCGGCGGCCATGAGTTGCAGTCGTCCGTTCGCCATCATGAAAAGCCGGCAGCGTCCGTTGGGCGACGAGATGAACCAGCCGGAGTGCAGTGCGTCGCCGCCCTTCAGCATTGACGCCATGCTGGGCGAGTGCCAATAGGTAGTGCCAGCGCTAACGAAGGAAAGAAATCCTCCGTTGGAGAACCGGAACTGAGCTCCGCTGTGCGCATTTGGAGAGGTCCACAGAGTGTCATTTCCTGTCCCGATGACGCTCAGGGTGCCGTCCGAGTTGACGCTCGCCGTCGCTCCCGGGTTGTTCTCGGTGCCCGAGGACCACAGCGTGCGACCGTTGACAAAACCTAGGGCCAAGTTTCCGTTGGTCTTCATGGTGAGTCGGTACTCACCGTTGGGTGAGCCAATGAATGAGCCGCTCGAAATAGTCCTGCCCGACGCAAATGCATTGAAGGCCGGCTGTGGCGTGGGTGCGCTCGCCACGCCGCAGAGATTGGGAGGACCCGAACGTCCGAGCAGGTCGACAAATTGGTAGTGACGCGCAAGAAAGGATCGAATGATGGTGGGAAGTGCAGCCACAGTCGCCGGCATTGCGATTGGTTGGTTGTGCAGCAGGATCACCGGGTGCGCCTGGCTGTATGACGTGCGGATCACTGCGTTCTCGATGTAATTGATCCAGTGCTGCGACCCCGAGCCCTGTGCCTTCCAGTCGCCACCACCGTCACTCCACATCCACAGCGACATATTTTTCGCGCTGGCGATTGCTTGAGTCGTTGAGTTGTACGAACCGTAGGGCGGGCGAAAGACGCAAGGAATCGTCGCCGTCAATCGGTACTGCTTGTTAATGACGTTGGAGATTTGATACTGCTGCTGCGCGGTGGAGAGACCCGGAAGAAATGGGTGCGTGGCGGAGTGATCGCCCAAGAGAAAACCATCCTGTTGCTCTTCGCGGACCTGTGCGCCGCGATCGGTCATGGGTGCACCGACGTTGAAGAAAGTGGCGCGAACATGAAAGGATCGAAGAATCTTGATGATCGCGTCAGTGCTTTTTCCTGGACCGTCGTCAAAGGTGAGTGCCACTGTTTTCGCACCACTCGGCACGCGAGGCGCGTTGTTCAGCACGCCGGGAGTCATTGGCGGACATGACGTCAATGAAGGAGGCCTAGCTGCAATCGCTCCAACGGATGATTCACTGAGTAGTGACACAGGTGTGGCGGCAGAAACCAAAACGAGAAGTAGAGAAATTGCTTGACGGGAACGCATCTTCGCATTCTGACCGAAGCCAACAGAATTTGCCATAGCCCCTTTCAAAAAACAGTTCCCGTCCACCGATCGCTTCACACTGTTCGGGGCTCGTCCTCGAGAAGGAGACTCATTGAAACATTTCCATCGGTGGTAGAGTCGTGCTCCTAAGGGCCGTTGGCGCAGTCTGGTAGCGCACTTGCATGACACGCAAGGGGTCACAGGTTCAAGTCCTGTACGGCCCACCAAAAAATCCCTGCAATATAAGGGTTCGGTGTCCCTCCCCGTTGGCAGCCAGCCTGAAGTAGCGTTTGTCAGCAACGATGTCAGCAACGATGTCAGCAACGACTGACAGGGGGCCGATGGCGGGTAAGCGCGGAAACGGTGAAGGAACGATCTACCAGCGATCCTCTGATGGTCGTTGGATGGG
>JANXTQ010000277.1 GCA_025352305.1 Actinomycetes bacterium | reverse complement strand
CTCAGCCAGTAGTTCGCGTGCACGGCTTCGGGCGCGCCCGCGCAGCGAAACTTCGCCGCAACCGCGTCGGCAAAATCATCGACGTATTGGGGAAGCTCTTCGCGAGAAAGGGGCCGAGGCGGGCCGGCAGTAATGACACGCACACGAAAACCCGGCTCCACGTCAATCGTGTGGCGCTGGTTGACGTCGTCGCGGCGGGTATAGACGTCCACCTCGTGACCGAGACGGGCCAACGCGGACGAGAGTTCGCGGACGTAGACGTTCATGCCGCCGCCGTCACCGGTACCCGCTTGAGCGAGCGGCGACGTGTGATACGAAAGCACCGCCATACGAGCCATCAAGTAATTCTACCGGCGAAGCGACAAATCGTCCCAGAAATTTGCGAATCCGAAAACGCGATTTGTTGCACCCATGTAATTAGCGCAGTTTGACGAAAATGAAAAGTAGAAGTTAGTCACTGCCCATTACGTTTGATGTGTCGCGAAAGCATTGTTAGTTGGCGCTACATCGGCGTGTCGAGCCAATTTTTGCCACGTCTCTTCGTGTTGTTCGTTCGTGGCGTACTGGCGAAAATCTAAGTCGTTGCAGCATTCGGGGGCGTCGAAGGATCGGTCGCGTTGTCAGCTAAGAAACTTCTCAGGACCGTTAATAGGGCTTGGCGTTGGGCGTCACTGAGGCGTTGGTCGGCGAGTATCGCGGCCTCAGTAGAGCCGTGACGATCTTCGTCCAATATGCCGGCCTGGACGTAGAGAGTCTCGGAAGATATCTGCAGCGCTTTGGCGATTTTTTGCAGAATGTCCGCACTCGGTCGCTTCAGTCCGCCTTCTATCTGGGACAGATAGACGTTCGATACGCCGGCGAGTTCACCGAGTCGACGAAGTGATATTTGAGCGTTGGCTCGTTGTTCGCGGATGAAGGCACCGAGGTCGCGAACACTCGGCTTCTGATCGGGCATGACAGTGATCGTAGGTCGCGCGGAGTCGAGTCGGGGCGAACGCTCCGGGCGTTGACGGTCCTTACGACCGGGCGATTCGAACGTCCCCCGAGACCGTGGAGGCGTCAATCGAAATAACGCCGCTGTTCTCGCCGTGATGTTCCAACGACGCTGCATCATCAAGGGCGATCTCTGAACGAACAGAGCCCGCTAATGATTTGGCGTTTACTTCAATGATGAATCCGGGCTTGACCATCACGGTCACGTCTCCAGACACGCTGTGAACCTTGGCGTTGAGTGGCGCCACGGCCGTCAAACGAATATCGCCCGAGACCGCGTGAACGTTGACGTCAGCGGAAACGTCGCCCAGCGAAATGTCCCCCGAAGCGGAGTGAGCGCTTGCACGTCCGTGAACCTGGCCAGTGCTGACGTCGCCAGAAGCGACGTTGACCGTGAGAGAACCCTTAACAACTCCAGCAGTGACGTCACCGGACGCACTGGCGATAGAAACTTCGTCATACGTCCCGTCCAACGTCACGTCCCCCGACGCACTGTGCAGTTCTACGTTGGACGAGGCCGGCATCGTGATGTGCAGGTCAATGTTGTGAAAATCAAATATCCGGACACGTCGACGTCCCTTGGGACGGGTATCAACGAGCAGGGTGTTCGTTGCCTCGTCAAAGCTAATTTCAATGTGCGCCAAACGCTCCGCGCTGCTCGAGCCGCTCATCGTGGCTCGCACCCGGCAGGTGTCGTCAGGACCATTTTGAACTGTCACACGAGCCGAGGCCGTTCGAATCGTTGAGTTAATCGGCCCTGTTGCATTGAACTTCTCGATGCGCTCGTGGTCATTGGCCGAGCTGGACGCTGTGTTGTGGACATCGAGGTCGTTTACTGGTGCGTTGCTCACCATGATTTCCTCTCGTTAATGCGTTTCAGAATGTGGTGAATGGTGTTCGCTGCGGCTTAGCTCTTGCCCGTTCCGCGCAACGTGCGACCGCTTTGAGTCACATTTGGCGGGCCGTTTTCGCCGAGCTCTTTGGCGAGCGCTCGGATCATCCACGCGTTGGTGGAAGCTCCCAAGCGGTCAGCCTGCTCGTCGATCATTGTCTTCAAATCTTCGGGTAGACGCAGTGCAAAGCGGGCCTTTAGATCACCGGGGGTTTCAACTGGGTCGTTGGAACTCTGTTCGCGAACGAGAGTCACTTCGTCACCGCTCAAGCGCAGCTCCAAACGAGCGGATCCCAAGTTCGAGTTGGCCTCGGCAACGAGTTGACTCAGCGCCTCAAAAAGCCGCCCACGCAGAGCCGGCTCAAGAGCGTCGGCCAGGCGCGATCCGGCCGACGCCAATTCCTCGCCACCCAATCGTGACAACGTCTGCAGATCAGTTTGCACGTTTTCGACGTATAGTGATATCAACATGACATCACTATACCATCATCTTTGACATTAAACAGCATCAAAATGATTATTTTCCGAGATAGCAACAAAATGGCTGGTCAGCAGGGTTGTCCCCCATCAAATTACAGCTACTCAGTGATCGTGAGGTGACTGAATCGGATCACCGAGAAACGGCTTGAGATTACTAAGGCGAAAGCGGCGCGATCGAACTGTTCAGCACGATCCAATGGATGTCACGAGGAGCAACGGAACCGAAATCACGGGAGTCGAAGGAGAACTGTTCGTTGTCGCCAGTTAGTTGCACCGAGGTTCGCCCGATCAGCTGGCAACGTTTCACGATCCACTGATCGCCGACCGGACTTTTCAGCACCACCACGTCTCCGCTCCGGAGCCGGCGCCACCGCCTCACGGCGGTGACGATCTCTCCGGGCACCAGAGTGGGAAGCATCGACGGACCTTCTATTCGTACGCGGCGCACGAGTAGTTCGCACCACGCTGTTGCCATGGAATCGAACGATATCGGCCGTTCGTCGCTAATGTCTCGATTGGCTCGTCTCAGGCGAACCGCTGATCGCTAGTTCGTTCGAAAGGTGTAATTATGAGTTTTCGTACCCGCATCGAGGCTGTCCTTGATCGTCACTCAAACGTGCTCGTAGCGCACGCCCACTGCGATCTGCCCTGTGGTGTTTACGATCCGGCGCAGGCGACGATTGAAGCTCAGTCGGTCAAAGCGTGCATGGAGAAGTACAACGCGTCGACCGACGCCGACTTCAAGGTCCGAGCGACGTTGATCAAAGAAGAGCGATCCGACATGGTGAAGCACCACTTGTGGGTGCTGTGGACGGACTACTTCAAGCCCGAGCACCTCGCCAACTACCCCCAGCTGCACGACCTGTTCTGGAAGGCAACGAAATCAGCCGGCGAAGCCAAGAAAACCAATGACGTTTCCGTTGCGGATCGCCTGCTCGGCGAGATCAACGAGATCTCCGAAATTTTCTGGGCGACCAAGAAGTAAATTCGCCTGGCAGTTCGCGAACTTCAACTACTCGTGAAGTTGGGGATGTGCCGCACAGTTGGTGCGCAACGGATCAGCAATCAAGAGTGATTCGCCAATTTCCTCGCCGCAGGAATCACACTGACGATAGGTTCCTTCGCGAAGACGATCCAATGCCCGATCCACATCGATCAATGTGGATTCAATGGCCACCACGGTGTCGTTGGAAGTGTCACTCATCGTGCGAAGGTTACCCGCGTCACTGAGAGTTGACCCGAATTAGCTAATCGAAAAGCTCTTCTGCCACGAAACTTGCTTCTCCAGCCCATCGCGCAGGGAAGTGCTGGGGCGCCACAAGGTGGCGCGGCGCAGTCGAGTCGTGTCGCCACTCGAAATCGTTTGCAACCCAGTCGGCGTCTCGATCAAGCGTCGCCTCATGTTGCCATTGGTGAGTTCTTCAATAACATCCAGGGCTTCTTCGAGCGACGTCGGCTTAGAGGAAGCAACGTTGAAGATCTCAGTGCCAACTTTTGGATCGATGACGGCGATAACTGCTTCTACAACGTCTGAGACGTACGTGAAATCACGCATTAGTCCCGGACGATCGTGAACCGGAACCTCTTCGCCAGCGAGAGCTGACTTGATGATCCGAAAAAATCCCATATCTGTTCGCTGACCCGGACCGTAGACCGAAAAAAAACGAAGTATTGCAAGATCACAGGCACCATTCGAAGCTTCTCCAAGTGCGATCTCTGCTTCGACTTTTGTCTCGCCGTAGGGGGAACATGGATTAAATGGTTGGGATTCATCACCCACCGAAATTTCTCCGTAGACGGACGACGACGAAGCGTGGACAAATTTACGCGCGCCATTTCGTAGCGCGGCCTCATATAGTTTGACGGCAAGATCAACATTCAATTCTCGGTAACGTCGAGGTATCTCCCAACTGCGAGCTTGACCAGCTAGTCCAGCAAAATTCAAAACGACATCGCATTCTTCTAAAACGTCGAGATCGAGATCAAGTAGATCGGCATTGATGAATTCAAAATTTGCTTGATGCTGAATCTTTGACATTTCGTCACGACGAGTGGTCGACGAGTAAAGTTCCTCACAAAAATTGTCGATTCCCACTACAGAGAAGCCGTTGTCAAGGAGTTTGACTGTCATGTGCCGGCCAATAAATCCTGCACAGCCCGCGACCGCGATTTTGCCCATGTCGTCAGCGCCGTTCCGATTCAAAGTCTTCTCGTTCAAGATTGGAAATATATTGTCATTTTCGACTCGTGCGATCTTCGCATCGAAAATCCCATTTTTGAGACTCTCGGACTACGCGTCTCGAAGCTCCGAGTGCGGAAATCCTTCAAATTTTGATTAGGGCGAAATAACAGGTGTAGCCGAACTAGATAACTTGAATCGATTGACCCCTAGTGTTGACTGAGAGGCCATGACTGAGGATCCAAACTCGAATTCCCCAAAGTACAGGGGTTCCGTCATTGTTCCCGCCCACAATGAAGCTGAACGGATCGGAGATTTATTGCCAACGTTGAAATCCATGGAACAAGAGGGCTATCTAGTCGTCGTTTCGTGCAATGGTTGCACTGACTCAACCGCCCAGGTTGCGAAATCGATCCCTGGAATCCACGTCCTGGAATCAGTTGTGGCGTCGAAGACTGCGGCTATCAACAGAGCTGAAAATTTCATCGGAGAAGTTTTCCCACGCCTGTACGTGGACGCAGACGCCGTAATTGACGCATCGTCTATGAACGAGCTGTTCTCCGCTCTGGATGTGCCGTGGCCGATCGCCGTTCGTCCGATC
>JANXTQ010000274.1 GCA_025352305.1 Actinomycetes bacterium | reverse complement strand
GTTCGTTCTCCTCCTTCGTTACCCACGCCAAACCCGTTTTCGACATTGAGTACACCGCGACGACGCATTTTTGCGCGTCACTTCCGAGTGGCGTTTTTGGTATCGCCAAGCACCTGTCGCTCGATGCGTGGACGATTCGCTGTCCCAAGTCCTAAATATTTTTCCGGTTAGACATCATGAGATCGTTAGATCTCATGATGTCAGTGGACACATCCTTGGATTCGTTGTGCGACGTAGGAGTTAGTTGTGCACGGTGAGAGAGACCTTCTCCAGACCGACTCCCGCGTCTCCGACATTCACGACAAAAGTGCCCGCGTTCGCGGGAGCCGTCACTTGGACCGATCCAAAACCTGATCCGTCGAGTTGAGCCTGAAACACGTTTCCCGCCACCGATACTCGGGCGCTGGAGTGTGCCACACCTCCGTGAAAAGTAACCGTAAAACTTTGACCCGTGGCAACATTTGACGAGGACAGATCAACCGAAGCCACCGTGATGTGATTCACCGGTGAAACGTAAGACACGCCGTAACCGGTGTAGGAAGCCGAAATGGTGACTGGACCAACGCTCGGATCGTTGACCGTTAAGAGGCATTCGCCAAAAGGGTTCGGCTTGCAGGTCAGTATGCGAGCGTTGTAATGAACCGTGATCAAACTGTGCGGATAAATACCTTCAGAGTTGTAGGTAACGCCCGTTTCTTGGAGCACGACGGGAACGGATCCGAGAACCACCGGTGTGGCCGTCGTGACGTTGAATTTCCACGACGGGACCGGAATCGCCATCTCCGGATCACTCGGCACGGAGTATCCAAAGCGGTTGTGCGACTGCGTTGTTACCTGGTAGATCGTACGGTTTGAAAGTCCTGTGATGTTGCAGCTCGGTTCGTAATAGACGGGAGCGTGGCACGTTTTGACGAACGCGCCATTGCTTATGGTGATGCGGTATCCATCGACCGGTGCCCCTCCAGCGCTGAGCGGAGGATGCAAAAAGGTCAAGACGGAGTTGTTGTGCGGAAAGCCCGAAATGTCTCGAGGGGCCATGGGCGTTGATGCGGCACAGTTAGCACTCGTCGTCGCCGAGGCAATATTGCCGGCGTCATCAACCGCCACGTAACGATGATTCGCGTAGGCCACCGACGTCCAGTCACTGCCAACATCGCTCGGCACGGCGCTCGGGCTCAAAGTCGCGCCGGTGGGTGAAACAAAAAAGTTATTGCTCGAGCCCGAGCTCTGCCCGGTAGCGACGAAGTTTCCACATCCGTACGTGGCGGCATCGATTTCCTGCGCCGGCGAATAGGCGTGTACGAGCCACGCAAAACCCATCACCGTCGACGCGTTAAAACCGGAACCGGATTGATCGAAAGCCACGAAGTTTCCGTCGCCGTAGGTAACCGCTCCCCAGTGTGCGCCAACTTTCGGGGTGAGGTAAAAGGCCCAGTGCACACCGTCCAGTGCCGTCGCGGTGTCACCGTGTGCGGCGTCAACTGCGACAAAGCGGCCGTTGCCGTACGCCACCGACCTGAAATTGTCGTGGGGTCGCAGAAACGTCTTGTTCCAGTTGATGCCGTCGCTGGAGGTATAGATCTGGCCCAAAGAGCCCACGCCGACGAATAGTCCCCCTCCGTAAACGACCGATGTCCACGGTCCAGATGGTCCGGTAACGACAGACCAGTTGACTCCATTGGTGGACACAATCTCGTGCGGGGTTGAATCGTTTGCGTTCAGGGCCACGTAGCGACCTTTGCCATAGGTAACGGACTGCCAGGACCCCGCGGGAATGGGGTGTTCGCTCCATGTCACCCCGTCCGGTGACGTAGCGACGTTGGAAGTATGACCTAGAGCAATCCATTTACCGCCCAAATAGTTCACCGCAAACCAACTGCCCGTCGGTGACGGTGCACTATCAACGGTCCACGAACTGAGCGGAGCCGCCGCCGCGGCGTTTACGAGTGAAACGCTCGTCAGTGCACCAGCCGCGACAGTGAGAGAAATGGCGAGTCGACGCAACTCGAACAGCAATCCGTTTTTAGGCACTCAATTCCCATTTCTCGACGTACGTCACTGGTCCAACCTTATTCAGTAGCAATGAATATTTGGATGCACCGCCGTCAGGGTGTCAACGAGTGCGATGAAGCGAATTCGAGAAGCGTCAGCCTGCCTTCAGCTCCATGGTTTCCCAACTTATTTCTAGTTTCTCCGTCGCGTGACCAGAACTCCTGGCATTCAGCGACGGGCCGCTCCACTTGCAAGGCCAGCACTCAAAGAAGTTCGCTCGCCCCGCCTCTTGGCCCGCGTCATTGTGAAAAATGACCGATATCGACCGACGATCCACTTTGCCGTCGAGCACGGCCTTACGCCAGGAGTACCACTCTTGGGTATTGGACCAATCTCTCGAAATAGTAACTGTATTGATGGGCGATGACGCCGGGTCGGCAAGGTTGGAGGCGTCCGTCTCAATATCTACCGTTGATACTCCAGGCACCACCTTTCCGGCGATCAGGAAGGAGAATTTATTTTGCTTCTGGGCGGTGGCGTGAGGGGAAATCGCCGAGTTTTTGATCGATGCCGACGCGCCCCCCGAGCTGACAAGGGCTCCCGCAACGGCAGAGCCCAGTGCGGTAAATCCGCCAATCTTCAACAAGTCTCGACGTGACGTCGCGTCGTTATCACCGATGGGAGTCCTATTTGACATCTCTTTCATCACTTTCGTTCGAGTCGCCCATTTCAGCAACGTACGCAGTGAGCATTGCACTATTACGCCTGTCAAATACGGCACCCCGAAAAAGTGCCGAGAACGGGAGCTGAAGTTTTGCCGAGCGCGAGTCAGTGTGAAAATGTCCGCCGATCACGCCAGATTGGTGATTCACTGTGATTACCCAATCCCCAACGAGGTGCTCATGTTTCGCGCTCGCCCGCAGTTCGCACTTTCAACTATGGCACTGATCGTCACCGTTTTCGCCACGTCGTTCGTTGTCAGTGCCGTACCAAGTGCGAGTGCGGCGACCGTGACTTTGCCGGACATGAAAATCAATGTGCCCATCGATCAGTTCTCCATTGGTACCAACGCCGGAACCGGTCACCGACAACTGCAGTTCACTCATCAGACCTGGGACGCCGGAACTGGGCCCTTCGCGATTCAACCAACTTTCAATTCTCATACCGGCGTGTCGAGTTTTGTTCAATTGATTTACCGCTCTCCGTCTGCGGGCAACTGGGTCGTCGACCACTCTCGTCCGATTGCGGTCAACGGCGTCTTTCAAGCTCCGAGCGACTACAACTTTCCCCTCACGCGCTTCACCTTGAACAAACTGAACGGGTCCGCCGTGGGAACAGTTGTGGCGGTAAGTCCCAAAGTCGATTACTGCATCACAGGAGACGTATTTATCGGTGGCGTACCCAATGTCCCCAACAACACCTCGCCACCCGCGAGCAACTGCACAAATCCAAACGGACTGCTGGGCTTAAGCGTCGGATGGGGCGATCAGTACGACCAAACCGACAACGGTCAGCCCATTGACCTAACGGGCGTGGCTGATGGCACGTACGTGTTGCACGCCACGGTTGATCCCCAACACGTCTTTCAAGAGTCCAACGTGACCAATGACGTAACAAATACAACAATCTCAATCGCCGGAACCAACGTTTCAGTCATTTCGCAGTCGTCGCCCGTAACTCCACTTCCTTCAGTGTCGATGAGTTCGCCGGCACCGGGAGCGACGCTGCGCGGCAACGTCACGCTTCAGGCCACGGCTCACGCCTCAGTACCGGCCACAGTTCAATCGGTGCGCTACCTCCTTGATGGTTCGCCGCTGTCTGGTCACATCACTGTCGCGCCGTACGTATTTCACTGGGGGACCTTCTTGGTGTCGGGGACCCATCACCTCTGCGCGCAGGTGACTGACTCCAACGGAACGGTAAATACGTCCTCGATCAGTACGGTGAGTGTCGCCCGCGCTACAACGAGTGGGCTGAGCGTCGACGTAAACGTCAACAGCACGGGTCACTCGAACGTTGTCAGCCCCGCCATTTCCACCTCCGTGGCTCACGACACCGTGGTAGCGCTGGTGGGAGCGGACGGGCCGGACGGCAGTTTCCAACAGGTAGCCGTGAGCGGCCTCGGACTTACGTGGCATCTCGTCAAGCGGTCCAACGCTCAATCGGGCGACGCCGAAATATGGAGTGCGGTCACCACGCACCTCATTCACTCTGGCGTCGTAACGTCACACGAGCGATTTTCGAGTTACGCCCAGCAGCTTCAAGTGCTCGCCTTCGCGGCTAGTTCCGGTTTAGGCAGTTCTCAGTCCAGCTCCGGTGCCAACGGCGCAGCGAAGTTGACGATCAAGACGTCCACGGCCGGTTCTTACATTTTTGGAGTTGGTTCGGACTGGGACAACCCCGCGGGCCGAACCCTCATCAC
>JANXTQ010000258.1 GCA_025352305.1 Actinomycetes bacterium | reverse complement strand
CATCGGGTGACGAAGTGAGCCTGCTACCGGCGGTGGCGGGCGGGGCCGTGGCGTGACGAGGTACGCCTCGGTACTCGAGCTCATTGGCTCCACTCCGGTTGTCGACGTCAGCTCATTGTCACCGAAGCCCAACGTACGAATTTGGTGCAAACTCGAAGGACGAAATCCTGCGGGATCGGTAAAAGATCGAGTGGCTCTCTCGCTCATTGAATCAGCGGAGCGCGACGGCACACTGGTGCTCGGAAAGCCCGGTCAGATCCTCATCGAGCCCTCCAGCGGCAACACCGGCATAGCCCTCGCGATGGTCTGTCGCCTGCGCGGCTATCACCTCAAGGTGGTGCTTCCCGCCAATGTTTCGCCCGAACGGCGTCAACTCCTCGAAGTCTGGGGAGCAGAAATTATTGACTCACCCGGTTCGGAGGGATCAAACGGTGCCGTTCGACTCGCCCAGGAACTCTCCACGCAAAATCCCGAGTGGGTTTTTTTGTACCAGTACGCGAATCCGGCAAATCCCCGCGCGCACTTCGAACACACTGGCCCCGAAATCTTGGCGGACGTACCGGAAATTACTCACTTCGTGGCCGGACTCGGGACCTCGGGCACGTTGATGGGTGTTGGTCACTTTCTCAAGCAGAACAAGCCTGAAGTTCAAATCTGGGCCATTGAACCTCCGTCGGGTGAAATGGTGGACGGACTGAGAAATCTCGACGACGGGTACGTGCCGCCCATTTTTTCTGATCAAGGCGGCGCGCAGTTGCTCGATCGAAAAGTGATTGTTCGTCCCAAAGAGTCCATTGAGTGGACGAGGAAGTTGGCGGGGTTGGGTCTCTTCGTCGGAATATCGTCGGGAGCCATCATGGCGGGCGCGGTGCGCTGCGCCGAGAGCATTGGCGACGATCAAGAAGCAACCATTGTCACCATTGCGTGTGACGATGGTTGGAAGTACCTCTCCACGGGCGCGTGGACTGACGACATTGATGAGGTAGTCGAGCGCGCGAAACGCATCATCTACTTCTAACTCCTGGTCTCCACTAGCGTGGCGCGACGACGAAGGAGTTTCATGACGAGCAACGAGATCATTCGCGCCGACGGACGTCGCGTGAACGAAGCACGACCACTCAGTTTTGTGCGTGATTTCACCGACATGGCCGCTGGAAGTGTCCTGGTTAGCTTCGGTCGAACGCGCGTGCTGTGCACGGCCTCCATTGAAGAAGACGTTCCTCGATGGTTGCGCGGAACCGGCAAGGGATGGGTGACCGCGGAGTACTCCATGTTGCCCGGTTCAACCCCCGAGCGCGCGAGTCGCGAAGCAGCCAAGGGCAAGCAGTCGGGTCGTACGCAGGAGATCCAAAGATTGATTGCGCGCTCACTGCGAACTGTTACCAATCTCTCACTGTTGCCCGACATCCAGATCACCGTCGACTGCGACGTGCTGCAGGCCGATGGAGGAACACGGACCGCAGCAATATGTGGGGGATACGTGGCGCTGCACGACGCGATCAGTCGCCTGGTTATTGCAGGCACGATCAGTGAGCATGCGCTGAGCGAATCGGTGGCGGCTATTTCGGTGGGAATCATTGACGGTGTCGCAATGCTCGACCTGCCTTACGAGGAGGACTCTCGCGCCGAGACCGACATGAACGTCGTGATGACCGCGTCCGGTCGATTCGTAGAGGTCCAGGGAACGGCCGAGCAGGAGGCGTTTTCACGCTCCGAGCTCGACCAACTACTCGAACTTGCCGAAGCGGGTATTGCCGCCATCCATATTGCTCAGCGCGAGACTCTCGCCGTACCACCACTCAAGCGATAGACGTGGCGAGTTTTATTCTCGCGACCGCGAACCCCGACAAGGTGCTCGAGATTCGTGAGATCCTCTCCTCTTTAGACGTCACACTGCTCGAGCGACCGACTGACGTGGCCGACGTAATTGAAGACGGCGAGACTCTAGAAGACAATGCGTTGTTAAAGGCGCGAGCACTCGTCGCGGCGACCGGAGTAGCGGCGATTGCCGATGACACCGGACTGTTCGTTGATGCGTTAGATGGACAACCCGGCGTCTACTCGGCTCGTTACGCCGGCGAGAGTGCCACGTACGAAGACAACGTCATCAAACTGATTGACGCACTGAAGGACGTTGCGCCTGCGCTGCGCACGGCACGATTTCGAACGGTAGCGGCCGTGGCGTATCCGGACGATTCGTGGTTCGTTGTGGACGGCGAACTTCACGGAACGATTGCTACAGCGCCCTGCGGAACCAATGGCTTTGGCTATGACCCCATATTCATTCCCGACGACACGCGCGGGCGAACTCTCGCGGAGTTGACGCCGCAACAAAAGCACGCGCTCAGCCACCGCGGCAACGCCTTTCGTGCTCTCTTTGAAGCGTTGGCGCAGCGCTAGACGTTCGCCACCCTCGCGCGAATTGCACGATGACGCTCACGGGCTGTTTAGTGTGAATTCGTGAGCGGAACATTTGAGCTACCGATGTTTCCGCTGTCCAGCGTGGTTTTTCCTCACCAGCGAGTTCCACTTCACGTATTCGAAACTCGTTATCGTCAACTCGTCGACGACGTTCACGCTGGTGACGGACGATTCGGAATATGCCTGATCGCACACGGATCCGAAATCGGCGGTGGCGACGTGCGAGTAGACGTTGGCACCGTGGTGCAACTCGAAGCCGTGTTTCCCTTTTCTGACGGACGATGCATGCTGGTCGTTGACGGCCACGAACGCATTCGCGTGGTGGAGTGGCTGCAGGATGATCCCTATCCCCGCGCGATTGTTGAACTCATGGTTACCGACGAAGTTCCGAGCGATCCGGGCCTACTTCGCTCGACGGAGGCGGCCGTTCGTTCACTACGCAATTTGCATAGTGAAATGCACCCCGATAGTTGTGTCGAAGTCGACTGCGCGATGTCAGATCAGACCTGCGTGCGCGCGTGGCAGTTGTGTGCGCTAACGCCCACGGCCACCTTGGATCAGCTGAAGTTACTCAAAGCAGTTAGCTGTGACGCTCGGCTGCGAATGCTCGGCGAAATTTGTTGTGAGCGCTACGGGGACTTGATGCGCCAGCTTTCACCGGACGCAGGCGTTTAGCGCAGCTCGATCAGGTCGACAACGAAGATCAAGGTTTCTCCGGGAGCGATTACGCCACCGGCCCCACGATCTCCGTAGCCCAGGTGCGCGGGAATCACCAAACGGCGCCTCCCACCAACGGCCATGCCTTGCACACCGTCATCCCAACCCTTGATCACGTGGCCGGCCCCGAGGGGAAATGTGAACGTCTCGTTTCGGTCCCACGAAGCATCGAACTGCTCACCCGTCGACGCCGACACGCCGACGTAGTGAACAATTGCCGTCTGACCGGACCGGGCAATGTCGCCGTCTCCCGTCACGATGTCGTCAATGACGAGCTCACTGGGAGCATCACCAACGTGGGGTTCCACTAAGGGTTTCGAACTCATGCGTCCAACTTTATTAGCGACGTGAGCGCGAGCCGAGGACTCGCACGTTGCGCGCTTCGAGGCCCTAGTCCAGTTGCTGCTTCGTAGGCAACGCGCTGACCGGCTTCAAGAGTCTTAAAGCCGTCACCCATGATGTTCGAGAAGTGAATGAAAAGGTCCTGGCCCTTGGAGTCCACAGCAAAGCCGTAGCCCTTGGCATCGTTAAAGAAGCTCACGACCGCCTCTGAGCCGTTGGATCCGCTTCGCGCACTCGAGTGATCACTGCGCGCGGGTGCAGAGGAACGGTCTTCGCGCCGACGGGTGCTCGCACGATCGTTGTGTTCAAAACGGTTGTCGTCACGTCCACGAGATGGAGCGCGCTCGTTGGACGGGCGCTCACTGGCGGAACGCTCAGCGTGCGGACGCTCAAAGCTGCGCTCAGCACGCGGCGCCGCAGCACGGGGGCGTTCAAACGATCGCTCGCTGCGCTCGGGTCGACGATCGCGTGAATCGCGTGAATCGCGTGAATCGCGTCGTTCGAAACCGCGCGCCGCCGGTCGTGACGATTTACCTGACGGACGATCGTCAACGCGCTCTGCTGCGGTGGCGTCATCGACGGCGCCGAGGCGAAGTGCAACAGCGTTGTCGGGGACATCAAGATTTACTGGGAATCCCAGCGCCTTTTGGAGTCGCTTGACCTGGCCAATGACGTCTTCGCCCACGAGGGAAATGACGACACCCGTTGCGCCGGCGCGGCCGGTGCGACCTGAACGGTGCAAATAGTCAGTTGCCTGAACCGGAGGATCGAAGTGAACAACACACGGAAGCGCTTCGATGTGAATACCGCGAGCGGCGACATCGGTCGCGACAAGAACGCGGATAGATCCATTTTTCACGCTGCGTAGTGCTC
Organism: Actinomycetes bacterium; assembly: GCA_025352305.1. Lineage (GTDB taxonomy): Bacteria > Actinomycetota > Acidimicrobiia > Acidimicrobiales > RAAP-2 > RAAP-2. Next base: position 753 of record JANXTQ010000258.1, on the reverse strand, counting down.
GCTCACGTTGCGCTTGAGTGCGGTCACCGTGAATTGGCACCGCCGACACTCCTCGATCTTCCAACTGGCGAGCGAGGCGATCGGCACCGTGCTTGGTGCGTGTGAAAATAATTGCGCGGTCGTACGTGTCGGCAATTTCGGCACAGTAGGCCGAACGCTGATCGCGCGGGACCTTCCAAAAGAAGTGGTCTACATCGCTCGGCTCTTCGGTGCCGACGACGTCGTGAATGGCCGCGTCGTGGGTGAACTCACGCACGAGCGACTGAACGTCGGGACCCATGGTCGCCGAAAACAACATGACCTGACGGTCAGACGAAGTCTGACTAACAATGCGACGAACAGCCGGCAAGAAACCCATGTCAGCCATGCGGTCGGCTTCGTCAACGACGACGGTCTTGACCTGACTCAAATCCAACGCACGCTGTTCGAGCATGTCTTCGAGTCGGCCAGGACAGGCCACGACAATGTCAACTCCCATGGAGAGAGCCTTGCGAGCAATGTTGTACGACGTGCCTCCGTAAATGCACAACACGCGACGTCCATTGTCCTGGGTCAACTGGCCCAGTTCCTTTTGAACTTGGGCCGCGAGCTCGCGGGTCGGAACCAGCACGAGACCCAGCGGTCGTCGGGCGCTCGCCTTGGGCGTACGAGTAATCAGCGCGAGTCCAAAAGCCAAGGTCTTGCCCGACCCGGTCGGAGCCTTTCCTACAACGTCACGCCCATTGAGGGCGTCAGGAAGTGCGGACTCCTGAA
>JANXTQ010000095.1 GCA_025352305.1 Actinomycetes bacterium | reverse complement strand
AGTGGCTTAATGCAGTAGTCCAATAGCGCGCGACGCTCGCTCGAAGACGGGAGCGGCGACCTCGTTGGCGCGCTGGGAGCCAATCATCATCTGTTGATGCAACTCACCCGGATCCGCCATCAGTTCGTCATACCGCTGTTGGATCGGTGCGAGGGTAGAAACGAGGGCCGCGGCGAGGTCGGACTTCAAGTCGCCGTAGCGCGAGTACCTTTCGGCGATGAGCTGGGGAGTAGTGGCCTCCACGGCCGCAAATATGTCCAGCAGATTGCTGATGCCGGCCTTATTTTTACGGTCGTAGCGAACGTCGTTGTCAGTATCGGTCACGGCGCGTTTGATCTTTTTCTCAATCTCACTCGGGCTGTCGAACAAAGAGATAGTGCCCTGGACGCTTAGTTCGGACTTAGACATCTTCTTGGTCGGATCTTGTAGATCCATGACTCGCGCGCCCGCGGTCGGAACAATTGCCTCGGGCACAACAAAGGTGGGACCGTAGCGAGTGTTGAATCTCTCGGCAATAACTCGGGTCAGCTCGAGGTGTTGGCGCTGGTCCTCTCCTACTGGCACGCCCTCGGTGTCATAGAGCAAGATGTCGCTCGCCATCAGCACCGGATAGGTAAAGAGCCCGGCGCGGTGTCCGGCCTGTTCGCCGCCTTTTTCCTTGAACTGGGTCATGCGCTTTAGTTCGCCGAAGGAGACCACGCACTCGAGCAACCAGGTGAGCTGCGCGTGATAGGGAATCCAGCTTTGAACGAAAAGGGTGGCTCGTTGTGGGTCAATTCCCGCCGCCAACAGTGTCGCCGCGGTGCTGAGGGTTTGAGTTCTCAGTTCCTCCGGTTCAATCGGCAAGGTGAGCGCGTGTAAATCCACTACTCCGTAGAAGGTGTCGCGGTGCTGTTCGGTGACCCATATTCGCAGTGCACCCAAGTAATTTCCGAGGTGAATAGAACCGGACGGTTTAATTCCCGACAGCACGCGCATCGCAGGATCATACGCTCAGCCCTCGATCTTGCGTCATCTGAGTAGAGTGCCTGCGTGACCTACGTCGTGACGACGCCGGCATTTAGCGGGCCGATTGAACTGCTGCTGCAACTCATCAGCGCGCACGACATCGATATCCTCGACGTCCCTCTCGCTCCACTGGTCGATGCATTCGTGTTGGTAGTTCGTGAACGGCGCGACGAGATAAACATGGACGAGCTGTCGGAATTTATTCTCATCGCCGCCATTCTCTTGGAGCTGAAAAGTCAGAGACTGCTGCCGGGGCGTGACGCTCTCGATCCCGACGAGGAGTTTGTTGGTTGGGAGGAGCGCGACGTGTTGCTCGCGCGCCTCTTAGAGCTGCGCACCTACGCGGCGTTGGCCGACAGCTTCATTTCGCACTTCGAACGCGCGAGTCGTTGTTATCCACGTCTAGCGGGGATTAACGCTGACTTCACGGTGCAGCCTCCGGACCTGTTGGCGGGCGTCAGTCCCCACCAACTCGCCGAGGCCTACCTCAAGGGGATTGAGGAAAAGCCGGTCCCCGTCGTTCGTTTACACCACGTGACGGTGGACGCGGTGACCGTGGCCGAGACCGTTGTCTCGCTGTCACAGCGCCTGCCCAGCCTCGGCCACGTGACCTTTCGCGCTCTCACGCTCGGCATTGAAGCACGCATTGAAATCATTGTTCACTTTCTGGCTCTGTTGGAACTGTGCAAACTCGGCTACGTGTCGCTCGGTCAAGGGGCCACGTTTGGTGAGTTGGAGATTGATTGGATTGGTGAGGAACACTCACTCGAGATTGGACTGGTGGATGTCTATGAGGGATGAGCGATCACTCGATCAAAAGTTGGAGGCCATGCTCTCGGTGGCTCTCGAACCGATTTCGGCCGAAGAACTCGCTGACGTCCTGGACGAACAGGCCGATGTTGTTACCGAGTCACTGAGAACGCTGGCCGCGCAGTTCGTCGAACAACGGCGGGGCTTTATTTTTAGTGAACTCGCCAGTGGGTGGGTCATGCAGTCCTCGCCGGACGTCGCGGAGTGGGTGACCAAGTTTGCTAACCGCGACGTGTCGCACCGCTTGTCGGCTGCCGCGCTGGAGACTCTCGCCATCGTGGCGTATCGCCAACCGGTTTCGCGCGCCCAAATCTCGGCGTTGCGCGGGGTCAACGTGGACGGTGTGGTTCGCCTGCTCGAACAACGTGGATACATTGAGGACCGCGGACGCGCCGACGGTCCCGGTCAAGCAATTTTGTACGGCACGACCGAGCTATTTTTGGACCGACTCGGTCTCGGCGCGTTGGATCAACTGCCCTCCATTGAATCGTTTCTCGTTCCCCTGGAAGTGGCCAACGCACTCGTGGACGAGATGTTCGCTCCGTTGTCCAGCGATTCGGAGAGTTAATTGGACACCGGCGAGCGACTGCAAAAGACGCTCGCGCGCGCGGGGTACGGTTCGAGGCGAGCGTGTGAACTGCTCATCGACGCGGGTCGCGTGACGATCGACGGACGCGTCGCGGGTTTGGGCAATCGCGTGGACCCCGAAATCAGCGAGATTCGAGTGGACGGGTTACTCGCTCCAACGGCGCCCAATCTCGTTTACTTCTTGCTCAATAAACCGGCCGGCGTGGTCACGACTGCCGATGATCCTCAGGGCCGAGCGACCGTCCTTACGCTGGTGAACACGTCGGTACGGATCTTTCCCGTTGGTCGACTCGATATGAACACTGAGGGCCTGTTGTTGCTCACCAACGATGGGCGCCTCGCGCACCTGATCACTCATCCCAGCAGCCACGTCTCTAAGGAGTACTTAGTCCGAGTGGTCGGAGACCCTTCGCCGGGCTCAATTCGCAAACTGAGAGAGGGCGTCGAGCTCGACGATGGTGTGACCAGTCCGGCGCAGGTTTCTCGCGTCAGTGAGGGAGTTCTGCGCATCGTTATTCACGAAGGCCGCAACCGCCAAGTCCGACGAATGTGCGCGGCCATTGGCCACGAAGTCATTCGACTCGTGAGAACGCGAATCGGTCCCATCAGTGACGCCACGTTGGCCCCGGGTCAAGCGCGCCAACTGTCGCTCGGCGAAGTTCGCAAACTTATGGAAGCCGTGGGAGTGGCTCGAGACGATAACAGTACGATTCAGTCATGAGTGAGCAGCGCATTCGAGCGATTCGCGGCGCGACCACGGTCGACAGCGACACGGTAGAAGCAATCTCTCCTCGCGTGCAGGAACTGCTGAGAGAGATTCTCGTGCGAAACGCGGTTGAGCACGATGACATCATCAGCGTGTTCTTCACCGCCACTCCCGACCTTCGCGCAATGTTTCCGGCCGCCGCGGCTCGAGACGTGGGCTTTGGCGACATTCCCTTGATCTGTGCCACGGAAATTGATGTCGTGAGCGGCACGGCCAAGTGCATCCGCGTGATGTTGCACGTTTACACCGACGTCGCCAAGGGTCAGATTCGCCACACCTATCTTCACGGAGCGCAGGGCCTTCGCGATGACCTTCCCGAGTAGTCGACGCGCTCACGTCGTTGGCCTCGGGCTCATTGGGGGCTCCGTCGCCTTAGCGCTCAGTGAACACGGCTGGTTGGTATCGGGCGAGGACCAGAACCCCGAGAATCAGTGCGCCGCTGTGGACCGTCAGATCGTGAGCAGCACCACCATGGACGATTCAGTGGAGCTGGTGATAGTTGCGACGCCCTCGTTCGCAGTTGTTGAGTCAGCGGTGGCGTTGCTCAGTTCATTTTCTCGTCCTGATTTGATCGTGAGCGATGTCGCGGGCATCAAGGGAAATATTGGCCGCGCAATTGACGATGATCGATTTATTGGTGGTCACCCCATGGCGGGTTCGGAGCAGCGTGGTCTCGACGGCGCTCGCGCGGACCTGTTTCGCGGATGTACGTGGGTGCTGACGCCCACGGCACGAACCGTGCCCGAGGCGTACAGCCGCTTGCACGGAATTCTGCGCGAGCTAGAGGCCAACGTCATGGCTCTCGACTTTGAAACTCACGACCGTCTGGTCGCCATGGCCAGTCACGTTCCACACTTGGTCGCGGGAGCGCTCATGAACGAAGCATCGACAATGGCCGAGAGTGATGGCGCGCTGCTGCAGTTGGCCGCCGGAGGATTTCGCGACATGACGCGCGTGGCGGCGGGAGATCCCGCGATCTGGCCGGACGTTTTGATCCAAAACGCCGACGCCGTGACGGCGTCGCTGCGTGCATTGCGCGAACGACTGGACTTACTCGAGGGCCACATTGCTCGCAGCGACCGTGACGGCCTGTTGGAGGATCTTCGTCGCGCGTCGCGAGCGCGGCGCGACCTTCCAGGACGTGGCGTTCACTCGGCGGGGCTCAGCTACCTACGGGTTCCGGTACCCGACCGACCCGGCGTACTGGCCCAAGTTACGACCACCGCCAGTGACCTCAACGTCAACATCTACGACATCGAGATTGCGCACAGCGTCGAGGGTCAACCCGGCGTGCTGCTCTTGGCCGTTGAGAGTGAACAGTGCAGCCTGTTCGTACAGGCCCTCGAGGGTCACGGATTCAAAGTGGCAACCGAAGGTCCCAAGTGAACGTCACGGTTCCTCGCTCGAGATACCTACGAGGTGAGGTTCGTACTCCGGGCGATAAGAGCATTTCGCATCGGGCTCTACTGTTCTCTGCGCTGGCGAACGGAAAGTCCCGAGTGCGTGGAGCGTCTAACGGTCACGACGTGTTGGCCACTCGCCACATCATTGAACAGTTGGGCGCGCGGGTAATTGACGGCGACCACGAACTGATTATTGAAGGTCCCCGTGATGGCCTGAGAGCAAGTCCCGATGAACTTGACTGTGCAAATTCGGGCACCACGATGCGCCTGCTCTGCGGTGCTCTCGGGGCGGTTGAGGGGAGTCACCTCGTTGTGGGCGACGAGTCGCTCTCTCGACGGCCGATGGACCGAGTCGCTGAACCTCTTTCTCGGATGGGCCTCGAGGTCGCGGGCGCTGGTTCACGGGTTCTACCCCCTCTCACCGTGACGCGAGATGCTGGCCAGTTGCGAGCCATTGATTACGTAGTCCCGGTGCCATCAGCGCAGGTGAAGTCCGCAATCCTTCTGGCAGCGCTGAGCGGCGACGGACCCTCGCGCGTTACGGAACTGACTAAAACGCGTGCCAATACCGAAGAGATGCTCCTTGAGTGCGGTATTGAACTGACGTCGAGCGACGTTGACGAGGGACGAATAGTCACCCTTCAACCCGGTCGACCACACGCGCACGAGTGGGATGTTCCGGGCGATCCGAGCCAGGCGGCATTTTTTGTGGTCTTGGGCTTAATCAGCTCCGACGCCGAACTCACGGTGGCTCACCTCTACGGCGGTGCCGAGCGAAACGGTTTTGTAGGCATCCTCGAACGAATGGGCGCGTCTCTTACTCGGCGCATCGTTGACGGATGCCTCTATTTGGATGTTCGCAGTTCGTCGCTGAGTGCCACGACCGTTGAGAGCCGTGAGATTCCGTCCGTTGACGAAGTTCCCATTCTGGCGATTGCCGCGGCAGCGGCCACGGGAACCACGCGCTTTAGCGACGTGGGTGAACTGCGCATAAAAGAGTCGGACCGATTTTCGGGAACGATTGAATTGATAAATGCTCTCGGTGCTCGAGCAACGCCAGAAGGAGATGACCTCGTTGTGCAAGGACTGGGTAGTGCTGACGCATTTAGTGCCATTGATTTCACTGGTGCCCTGGATCACCGCATGATCATGTCGGCGGCCGTTGCAGCGAGTGCCGGCAACGGCGGGACCCTCAATAACGTGGCGAGCGTCGCGAGCAGTTACCCCGACTTCTTCAAAGATTTGGCTGAGCTGCGATGACCATGAACGTTGTAGCGATTGATGGTCCGGTTGGCTCGGGCAAGTCCACGGTCGCACGTGCATTGGCCGACGCCCTTGATTGGCGCTTTCTCGATACGGGAGCGATGTACCGCGCCGTGACCTGCGAAGCGCTGCGTCACGGCTCGAACCTTGATGACGACCACGTCCTGGGCGAACTAGCCGAGTCGCTAGAAATAGAGACCTCTCCGCGAGTAACCGTCAATGGTCGCGATGTTCACGACGAACTTCGAACTGCAGCGACCAACGCGGCGGTCTCGCACGTTGCGGTACTACCGAGCGTGCGACGCGCCATGGTGCATCAACAACGAGCGTTTGCGCAACGCCACCCCGAAGGGGTGGTGGTCGAGGGTCGCGACATCACTACCGTCGTCTTTCCCGACGCGCGCCTAAAAATATTTCTGACGGCGTCACTGGACGCTCGAACCCTGCGTCGTCACGACGAAGACGCTGCGTCGATTCAACGCCGCGACGAAATCGATAGTGCCCGGGAACATTCCCCCCTTCGTCAAGCCGATGATGCGATGATGGTCGACACCACCGAGAAGTCAGTCACTGACGTCGTAGAGGAGATTTTGGCGTGCCTGCTGCACATCTGACCCTCAAAATTCGTCGCACGATCGGTTATCGCATATTTCGCGTACTGGTAGTGGCGCTGTGGACCGCGATGTTTCGCCCCCAGGTTGAGGGCCAGGAAAACATTCCCGCGTCGGGTCCGGTGCTGATTGCGCCCATCCATCGTTCCAACATCGATTTTGCCTTCACGGTATTCATGACAGAACGCAAAACATTCTTTATGGCGAAAGATTCGCTGTGGCGAATTCCGCTACTTCGAAGTTTGATCTCAACAATGGGCGCGTTCCCGGTCAAGCGCGGAACGGCCGACCGCGAATCGTTGGCGTTCGCGCAATCGGTATTGGAGCAAAAAGAAGTTCTGGTGATGTTTCCCGAAGGTACCCGTCAAGAAGGACCCGACGTCCTCGAACTTCGTGACGGCGCGATGTTCATTGCGTCACGCACCGGTGCCACCGTGGTTCCGGTCGGTATTGGCAATACTCAACGCGCGATGCCGCGCGGAGCCAAATTTCCTCGGCCGGTGCGAGTGCGAATTGTTATTGGCGAAGCTATCGCGGCCCCTTCGAGCGAGGGTCGAATCACTCGCACACAGATTGCTGAAGCGACCGAACAACTACGTGCGTCGCTGCAAGATGTGTACCAGCGCTCAATGAGCTAGTTAGCGCTCGCGCCACCACGTGGTGAACACAACGCGCGTGTAACGGAACCCGAAGAGCCAGTTTTTGCCCTTTTTCGTTGTTCCCGAGTGTCGCGGGTACCAGTTGGTCGGAACTTCGCTGACCCGCCATCCTCGCTTAAGACAGGTGATCAACAGTTCGGCCGTTTGGTACTGCTCTTGTTCTAGGCGGTCAATCACGTCGGCCATCATGGTGACGCGAAGGGCGCGGAATCCGTTGGACGTGTCGGTCATGTGAGAACCGGTCATCCGGTTCATGACGAAAGAAAAGAAGTTCACTCCCACTTTTCTAAATCGATCTGAGGTGTTGTCCACTCCCAATCGGCGAGAGGCGACGACGAAATCTGCTTCGTCTTTCAGCAGGGGAGTAAGAAGTTCGGGGATCTCGACGGGGTCATTTTGACCATCGGCATCTACGGTCACGATGTACTTCGCGCCGCGATCGATACAGAAGCGGTAGCCAACCTGTAGGGCGACTCCGTGACCGAGATTCGTCGGGAACTCAATCACCACGACATCGGGGTACGTGCGACAGATCTCGGCCGTTCGGTCGCTACCGCCGTCAACCACCACGAGCGCAGTAAAGGGCTCACCGTTGACCGTCGCGGGCATCTTGTCCAGTACGTGGCCAATATTGCCTTCTTCTTCGTACGCACAAAAAAGAACGACGAGTGCTTCGGGCTTAAAGCCGGGTCGATCGGCGTCTAACTGTGCGAGGGCTTGCTTAATAGCGAAGCTGCGAAGTCCCGTGAGACGTCGCTTTTCCAGATCGACCGTTGCCATTTTCAATGCCTCCTCGAGGTGACTGATTTCTACCGCGTACCCGACGCGGTGTAGCCGCCGAAGTCCTACGTACAAAAAACCTTGTATTAAAACTACTTGGCGCCCACGTTGCTTTTAGGCCTTCGCCCGTCGCGCATATCGACCTCGACGGCGACGAAACGTTGGCCGTAGCGACCGGCAATGCGCTCGAATGCCTTGTCGTTACTGAGGATCAGATGTTGAGCGTGGATCGAGACGGTTCAATTTGTACTCAACGTCGCAACACAATTGTAAAGATTGGCGGCGTTGCGCTTGCTTATCTCATTGAAATGAATCAGTGAGTGGGATCCAGTACCGCGGCTGCGTTGTACTGACGATCTGACGCAGAGGCGTCGTCACTCGAACGTGGTGCGTCAAACGCGAGGTCTAAAAGAGTGCTGAGTGCGCGCAGTGTTTCACGAAGTTCCGGCGGGGGAGGAAAGTACTCGTCTTCGACCGTGACGGGATCGATCTGCACTCCATTGGTTGGTCGCAGTGCGCGAAGCACGTCGTCGACGAGCGATTCGGGAGCCGACGCACCCGCCGTTACGGCGACGACGCCCGAGAGGTCGTCGGGCAACTCCGCGGCGCTATTTACTCGCAGCACCCGAGGACAGTTCGTTGCCTCCGCGACACTCACTAGGGCGACGGTGTTAGAGGAGTTGGCCGATCCAATGACCACCACGGCATCGGCGTGACTGGCAATTGCCTTCAGCGCTGCCTGACGATTGGTCGTAGCGAAACAGAGATCCGAACGATTAGGCGTCCACAGATCCGGAAACTTTTCGAGGGCGTACTCACGCAGTTCCTGCCACTCATCAATGCTGAGGGTGGTTTGTGACAGCAGGGCCTTGGGACTCGTGTCATCAGCGAGGGCGTCGATGTCGCGGGTCGACTGAATGAGATGGACCGAATCAGGAGCAACCGCCATGGTCCCGACGGCCTCTTCGTGGCCCTCGTGGCCCACGTATAAAACGGTGTAGCCCTTTCTCGCGCGCACTCGAAGTTCGTGATGCACCTTGGTAACGAGGGGACAGACCGCGTCGATCACGGCTCCGCCACTTCGCCGAGCGGCTTCGACGACTTCGGGAGGTGAACCGTGAGCACTCAGCATGACAGGAGCACCCTGGGGCACCAGAGCGACGTCATCAATGAACTGAACTCCCAGGCGTCGGAAATGATCGACAACGAACTGGTTATGGACAATCTCGTGGTAGCAGTAGACGGGCGGTTCGAAGATTCTCGTCATCCAGTCGAGGGCTTTGATGGCCTTTTCCACGCCGGCACAAAAGCCCCGCGGCGAGGCGAGCAGAACGCGATCAACGGGCACAACTTCAGCCTAGTAAGCAACATCAAGTATTCCCTTAGGCTGTACGCCGTGTCGGGCGCTCTTATATCTTCAGTAGCGCCGAACTCTCCGGCTGGTCTACGGGGCGTTTTAGTGGGCGAGCGCCTACTGAGCGTCAATGGGCGCACGCCGAGCGACATCATTGAGTACCAGCAGCTCATTGACGGAGATCACGTTGAACTACTGCTGCAACGCGACGGCCAGCCCCTGGCGCGAAAAGTGGTCATTGACAAGCTGGCCGGCGAGCGGCTCGGGATTTCGGTGGACTCGGCAATCTTTGACCGCATCCGCACCTGCGACAACCACTGCACCTTCTGCTTCATCTATCAGTTGCCCAAGGGTCTGCGACGAAGTCTCTACGTAAAGGATGACGACTTTCGTCTGTCATTTCTGTACGGGAACTACACCACCTTGACGCGATTTACCGAATTTGATCTCGAGCGCATCATCGAGGAAAAACTCTCTCCGCTGTACGTATCGATTCACAGCACCAATCCCGAGTTGCGGGCATCGATGTTGCGTAACCCGCGGGGCGCGACGTCGCTTCGTTGGCTGCGCGAACTCCTGGCGGCGGGAATTGAGGTCCACGGTCAAGTGGTGGTCTGTCCGGGAGTCAACGATGGCGACGAGCTCGTTCGGACATTGGACGACATTTTGACGGAGTATCCGCAACTCGAAACCGTCTCACTGGTGCCGCTCGGCATAAGCGACTTCTCTAATGAAGAGACCATGCGTTCGCACACCGTGGCGGAGGCCGAAGCGGTGGTCGCTCTCGCGCAGCAGTTCCAAAGCGTTGCCCGAGAACTACTCGGACGACCTCTCGTATTTGCCAGCGACGAATATCACCTGCTGGCCGAGCGCCCGGCTCCGCTGGCCGAGGAGTTTGATTCGCTCGATCAGGCGGAAAACGGCGTGGGGCTCGTTGCGGCCTTTGTGCAAAGTTTCGCCGACTCGTCCGCTATGGACAAACTGGGCACCGGCTTTTTTCAGAGTGTCGACGGAGCCCCGGCGTGGGGTTACCGCGCTCAGCGCACGTCGAGCCGCGACGAATCGGACCTCGCTGGTCCACTGACCGTGCTGACGGGCGAATACGCTCAGCCAATTCTTCGTGAACTACTTGACGCGCACGGCTTTAACGACGTTGACGTGGTCGGAGTTCGAAACACCTACTTCGGGGGAAATATCAAAGTTGCGGGACTGCTCACCGGCAGTGACGTCCAGCGCATTGTGGGCGAGCTCGGTTCCGATCGCACTTACTTGCTGCCCGATCTCTGTCTGTCCGAAGATGTATTTCTCGACGGACTGACTCTCGCTGAAATTGATGCCCACGTCATTGCCGTACCCACCACCGGTGTCGCACTTCGCGAACGCCTCACTCACGCCGTTCGTATTGGAGCATCGTCATGAAACCCCAAGTCGTCATTGTTGGACGTCCGAACGTGGGAAAAAGTTCGCTAGTCAATCGCCTCGCGGGCAAGCGAGTAACCGTTGTCGAAGAGCAGCGAGGCGTTACCCGCGACCGCAAGTCCGTTGAAGTCGAATGGCGCGGCACCGCCTTTGACGTGGTGGACACCGGCGGCTGGTTGGCCGTAGGCGACGAATTGGAAGACAAAGTCTCCAAGCAGGCCGACATCGCCCTCAGCGAAGCGGACCTCGTACTGCTCGTCGTTGACGTCTCGGTCGGCATTATGGAAGAGGACGTCTCGGCGGCGCGATGGGTCTTGAGGACGGGCAGGCCAATGTTGCTAGTGGCGAACAAGGTGGACGCCGACGCCCAAGAGTCGGCCATTTGGGAGTTTCTACAACTCGGCGCTGGCGAACCGATTGCCGTGTCGGCGCTGCACGGTCGTCGAGCCGGCGACCTGCTGGACCTGATTGTTGATCATCTTGACGGCGCCGTCGTTGTGACCGGTGATGAGCTCGAAGACGACGCGCTCAACGTCGCAATTGTCGGTCGCCCCAACGTCGGAAAGTCCACTCTCTTTAATCAGCTCATTGGCGAAGAGCGTGCGGTCGTTCACGACATGCCCGGCACAACGCGCGACGCGGTGGACACGGTCATTGATACGCCCGAGGGTCGAATCCGCTTCATTGACACCGCCGGTATGCGCAAACGCGCGAGAACCGAGGCGGGACTCGAAACGTACTCCGTGCTGCGAAGCTTGGACGCGCTCGATCGAGCCGACATTGCACTGCTCGTCATTGACGCCACACAAGGAGCAACGGGTCAAGATCAACGCCTCGCCGAGCGAATCGCCGCAGCGGGCTGTCCTTCGATTGTGGTGCTGAACAAGTGGGAACTCGTAGCCACCGACGATCGAGACGTGATCTTGGCTTCCGTTGCGGACAAGTTGGCTTTCCTCGGCGATGCGCCCGTGCTGAAAACAACAGCGACGAGCGGCAAGGGCACACACCGAATTCTTCCGGCGCTCTCGGTGGCCGCGAGTGACTACGTCAAGCGCGTGTCGACGGGAACACTTAATCGCGCCGTTCGAGATCTCCAGATCAAGCAGCCCTCGCCAACCGGTCGAATTCGCTACGCGGTCCAGGGTGCTGTTGAGCCGCCGACTTTCACTCTTTTTTGTTCTGGTCGACTGCCCGCCACCTACCTGCGCTACGTCGAGCGATCGCTGCGAGAGCGTTTCGAGTTGGGCTCAACACCGATTCGAATCCGTGTGCGCGTCGACTGATGTCCAACTGGTGTGACGTCTGCGAGATAGCTCAACCGGACGATATTTGTGAGAGTTGTGGTGCTGACCTCACTCCCAGCGAACCCGGTCCCGTACCGTGGCGCTGGCGACTTTTTATCGTCGCGACGATCATCTATTTGATCTGGCGCATCTACCAACTAATTTCATGGCTACTTCACTGATCGAGGAGACCGTATGCCGATATACGCGCTAGGCGACCGAGCACCGCAGATACATCCCGACGCTTTCGTTCATCCCGACGCCGTCGTCATTGGCGACGTGAGAATTGGAGCCGAATCGTCGATCTGGCCCGGAGCGGTCCTGCGCGGTGACTACGGAACCATCATCATTGGAGAGCGCACGTCCATCCAAGACGGCGCCGTGGTGCACGCGGTGGCAGAGTTTCCTACTCTCGTTGGATCTGACTGCGTTGTTGGTCACATTGCGCACCTCGAAGGTTGCGTCATTCACGACCGATCCCTCGTGGGTAGTGGATCGGTGGTCCTGCATCACGCCCACGTGCACTCCGGTGCGACCGTCGCAGCCGGCTGCGTGGTCACCAATAACTTTGTGGTGCCGGAAAATGCGTTGGCAGTCGGCGTACCCGCCACGATCAAAGAGAACGCCAGTAACGAAGACCGAATAACCATTTCGGCGGCGGTGTACGTCGACAACGCTCGGCGTTACAAGAAAGAACTACGACTTCTCTAACGTAGAAAGCGTCGCGCTCTGTACTCACCAAAGTGATGTGAAGTATTTCGCGCAATCACCGAGCCGTCACGAACTATTCAATCGATTGATTTACGCTTCAGTTGTCGGAAGGTCGACGGACCGTTCGAAGGCTCGTAAAGAGTTGTGCCAGGCGGAACTACGAAACAGGCAGTTAGAAACTGACGATCTTTCGATCGGGCTCGGCCACCTTCGCCGTGTCCTTACGTAGGAGGAAGAAGCGCACGAAA
>JANXTQ010000206.1 GCA_025352305.1 Actinomycetes bacterium | reverse complement strand
GGTCGCCAAAGAAGCAGTTGAGCGGACGAGACCCCGTGGGCCGTGATGAGTTAAATGCCACGAGACATCCACGATCAAATCCAATGTACGTAACGTCCTGGCTCAGTTGGCTCAACGAAATCGCGAGTGCCGACAGCGCGTGTTGGTGTGACGCTGTCGCCAAGTCGTTTCCTAACGCCGCGAGCGAGGGAGCCGGCGCCGGAACCAGAGGCGACGTTGATGGCTTCGAACTACCCAGAACGGCGCCAGCGCTGATGAGTCCCGCGACAAGCACCCCGCCGAGAGCGATGAGAGATCGCCGCTGCGCCATGGCCCGAAGGTTACTGAGTGAGAGATCAGTCAGTGCCGGGTGGCGCCATGACACAATGACAGGCCGAGGGGGATTTATGGCGAACGCTGATCAACGAAATGCAATGAGAATTAAAACGGTCAACGACGCTCGTCGACTCGCGACTCGACGCTTACCGCGCCCCGTATTCGACTACATCGACGGCGCCGCGGGCGCCGAGGTGACCGTGAATGACAACCGTTCGGCCTTGGAGTCCGTTCGATTTCGGCCACAGTTCGCCAATACCGTGGGCATTGAGCCGCGCGAACTCGCCACGAACATCTTGGGTGACGAGCTCGCGCTGCCGGTAATTCTGGGCCCGGTCGGCTTTACGCGATCCATGCATCCCGGCGGAGATGCGGCGGGTCTCGCCGCGGCCGCCAAAGCGCGAACCGCGTTTTGTCACTCGTCCATGTCGGGACAGAGCATCAGCGAGTTAGCAACGAACGCGACCTCGCCGTACTGGTTCCAGTTGTACTTTCTCGGCGGGCGCCAAGGTGCTCAACAACTGGTCGACAGAGCAGCTAGCGCCGGCTGCACGACTCTGGTCGTGACCATTGACACCCCCGTTCCAGGAAATCGCGAACGTGATCTGCAGTACGGGGCCGCCCTGCCGGTGAGAATAAATCGAAAGACGATTCGGCGAATGGCGCCGTTGGTTGTTGGCCATCCCCAGTGGCTGATTAATACGGCGCGAGATCACTTCTCTCTCTCACTCGCCAACGCAAAGGGTCTGACTCGAGACGAAAAGGCAATAAGCGAAGACGAGTCGCTCCTGTACTGGATCGTCGAGCCGCCCACGTGGAGCGATATTGCCTGGATCCGTGAAAGATGGAAGGGACAACTCATCATCAAGGGTGTCGTCACCGGCGACGATGCGCGCAAGGCGCTCGAGTACGGCGCCAACGGCGTCATCGTGTCGAACCACGGTGGTCGTCAACTCGATCAAGTAGCTAACTCGCTCGAAGCCCTCGTCGAAGTGGTCAATGCCGTGGGAGCAAATACGACGGTGCTCGTGGACGGCGGAATTCGACGTGGCAGCGACGTGGCGGCGGCCATGTGTCTCGGCGCTAAAGCCGTCCTGCTCGGTCGCGCGTGGGTGTACGGACTCTCCGCCGCTGGTGAGTTCGGCGTCACGCGGGTGCTCGACATCATCAAGGCGGACCTCATTCGTACGATGCAACTTTTGGGCGTTCGATCAGTGCACGATCTAAATAACTCCTTTGTCGAGTATTCATCGCGATCAAAGTGAGTCGCACGCGCGGTGAACTCGGGGCATCCCCGTTTTAACGGGTGCGACGTGCAAAATGGACGTTGAACTAAAAAACACCGTAGCGAGTCCTATAATTTGACGACGTTCGACGAGAGCCGCGACCATGGAGTCAGTTGTTCGCGTCGTTGCAGTTTTGGGCTGTGCGATGAGTAAGGAAAATTTGATGAATCTGTGCACTCGGATCCAATCGCTCAGCGCGCTCGCCGTGGCAGCTCTGGTGTCGGGCGCGTTGGTTGTCGCACCGATCTCGGCTAGCGCTAGCACTCACCGCGTCGCTCACAGTTCTGATATTCCGGTACCGGTTGGTTACAGCTTGCTGGCGTCACCAATCGGCACGATTGCGGGTTACGCCGGCCCGGGTAAGAAAAAAGTTCGCACCGTTGCGCCCAACTACAACGGATCGCCGCTCACGATGCCGGTTATTGCTCAGTCGCAGGGGTATCTGCAGGTTCGCCTGCCCATGCGTCCGAACGGACAAACGACGTGGGTCAAGGTCGCCACGGTGTCGACGACTGCGACGCCGTACCGCATTGTCATCAATCTAAAGACCACGCACCTCGCGATTTATTACAAGAACGTGCAGACCTACAGCTTTCCCGTTGGGGTGGGCACGGTCACCAATCCAACACCGGTCGGCAACTTTTTCGTCGCGTTTTTTGCTTCTGCTCCGGACGCGGGCTACGGCCCCTTTGTGTTGGTGACAACGGCTCACTCCAATACGATTTCAGACTGGGAACAGTCCGGTGACGCGATGATCGCTATCCACGGTCCCATTGGAGCGGACGCGCAGATCGGCACGAAGGGTGCTCGAATTTCGCACGGTTGTATTCGTTTGCACGTTGCGAATCAGCGCCACCTGCAAAACATTCCGACCGGTACGCCGATTCAAATTTTGCCCTATCACTAGTCGGAAATCTCAGACTTGTAATTCTTCGAGTCTCGCCACTCGGACAACGTTTTCTTTACTTCGCTAATCATTTTGACGAATTGCGACGCCGCTGAGCGCGCGGTCGAGTTATGTCCTATATTCAAATTCGTAGTTGCGCGTCGTGTCGGGACTCGCCTCGGGATTCATTCAGGAGGAGAGAAAGATGCAGACACAATCCAGGTTCCGTCGGTTAATTCGACCGACCGTTGGGCGAACTATGAGATCCCTCAGCGCTACCGCGCTAATGGTGGGAGCGTTGACGGTGCCGACGCTCAATGTGCTGGGCGCTCCGACATCGAGCGCAACCTCCAATCCGAATCTCACGTGCGCCGGTAATTCGACGTATACGTTGCAGTTCAACGGTGGCATTTTTTCTATCGACGCCACGAGTGGAACGACTGCAGCGGCGGGATCAATCGCTGCAACGGGTTTGAATGGATTAGGTATCAGTTCGGGCGGAACGACGGCTTTCGCCGTGCACCAACTCAACGGCGGGACTTCGAGCTTCGTTTATAAGTACGACGTGGCAACGGCAACGACCACACATTTCTCCGCTTCAATTCAAGACAAGATGCAACTAGTCGCCGGAGCGGTGGATCCATTTAATGGCATCTACTACTTCGGAGGATTTTCTGACCCCGGCCAAGGCGACAATATGTTTGTGGTCTACGGATTCGATCCAACGACCAATACGCAGATAGGTACGGGACCCGTTGCTCAGATAGCTGCTCTTTCAGCATCGGGAACGGGTGACCTCACCTTCGACGCCAACGGAAATCTCTATTTGGTTGAAGGCGGTAGTGGTCTTTCGGCCGACTTGGTAAGCGTTGTATCGGGAACCTTGCCGACCTCGGCGCAGGCGACCCCCGTGACGTTGACGTCCACGGCACTGACCTCGCTCGGCACCACCGCGTTTCAGTTCAACGGAATCTCGTTTGACGCCAACGGAACGCTCTACGTCCAGTACACCGTCGGAGGAGTAACGCCCTCGGTCCACCTCATTCACATCAACCCGCTCAACGGTGCGGTGGTGAGCGACGTGGTGGTAAGCGGTCCCGGCGCCGGGAACGGCACAAAATTAAGCGTCGACTTGGCGTCTTGTGTCACGACCGGATCTATCGTGGTCGCAAAGAAAATTATCGCTCGCGTGCACGCCAGTGATCAGTTCAACCTCAATGTCGCCAACGGATCATTGGTCTTGTCGACGGCGACGACGGCCGGTGGCGCTGTAGGTGTTCAGAGCGTAAAAACCAATGCAGCCATTGGTCTGCAGGGTGCGCTTTACACGGTCAACGAAACGGCTGCGGCGGGAGCGGACCTCAAGCAGTACGCCAGCGCGTATTCGTGTGTTGACTTAAATAAGGACAACGCCGTGGTCGTTGCTGGCGTGGGAACGTCCGTTACGTTCCAGTTCCCGGCTCCCCAGAACGATTCTGGTGCCAATGTGATCTGTACCTTCACAAATTCACCGGGGTTGACCATTGTCAAGACGGCGTCGCCCACGTCAGTTACATCTGCTGGAACAGTGGTTACTTTTTCGTTCCTCGTCACGAACGTAAGTGCTGTCAC
>JANXTQ010000190.1 GCA_025352305.1 Actinomycetes bacterium | reverse complement strand
CTCAGTTCGTTGCGAACGCGCGCGACGCTCGAAGAGACCTACTTCAGCATTCTGGAACGTTCGCAGGACGAGGGCTGATGCGCGCATTTTGGGCGCAGACGCGCAGCGAAGTACGAATGACAGTGCGTCACGGCGAGACGTTGTTGTTGACCATTGGTATTCCGGTCATCCTGTTGGTCTTTTTAACCACGGTGCACATCTCGTCCACGCCGGGAGCGCGGCGGATCGACTTTCTCGCACCAGGAATATTGGCGCTCTGCGTGATGTCCACCGCACTCGTCGCCTTATCAATCTCGACGGGCTTCGAGCGGACCTACGGAGTACTTCGTCGTCTCGCCGTAACGCCACTCGGTCGTACCCGGCTCATCCTGGCCAAAGTTGCGGGGATCAAAGTTGTCGAAGCGATCCAAATTGTCGTCATTGGAGCGGTAGCGCTGCTTCTTGGATGGCACCCTCGCGGTGGGGTACTCGGCGCGGTCGAGTTCGCGGCGACCGTGGTGTTGGCCACGGCGGGTTTCGCCGGCGTCGGCCTCGCTCTGGCGGGTCGATTGCGCGCCGAATTTAATCTCGCTGCGGCTAACGGGCTCTACCTCGTGCTGTTATTACTCAGCGGATTCGTGATTTCGGTGAACAGTTTTCCGAGCTTTATTCGCTACGGCGTCGTGGTACTTCCCTCGGGAGCGTTCGCTGATGCGCTGCACCGCGTGCTCGGCCACGGCACGTCTCCTAGTGGCGCGGACTGGATATCGCTCGCGATTTGGGCACTCGCCGCTCCGGCACTGGCCGCGCGAACGTTTCGTTACGACTAACGAAGGGCCGTAATTCCGGTCGCCAACTGGGTGTTGGAGACGGGTCCGATGACGTAGTGGCTCACGGTGCCGTCGGAGTTAACAAAGACCGTGTCGGGCAGTCCCGGCAAATTGAATAACGTCGTCGTTTCTTTTCCGCCCTGGTCGAAGCCGCTGGGGAACGTCACCTTCGCTCGAGCGGCGAATTTCTTTCCGCTGCCCAAACTGTCGTTGTAGTCCACTCCGTAAAAACGAACAGTCCCGAGATCGTGAGTACTCACGTAGGTCGCCACGCGCGGCAGTTCCTTGATGCACGGTTCGCACCAACTGGCGTAGAAAATGACCACCGTCGGGTGACCGCTGGCCCACGGGGTCGTCGCCGTGGACGCCGTCAAGCTCGGCAACGTGAACGGGGCCACTCGGTGCCCGTCGAGGGTATTGGCGTCGAAGAGTCCCGAGTTACTTCCGCCGGTCGCAATGGACACGGCGACGATCAGCAAAAGAGCAACCACGCCACCGATTCCGAGCGACAGGAACATCATGGGTGAGGGTCCGCGTCGGCCCTCGGGATTTTCAGTGGTGTCGAACAATGACATCGACAGCCATGAGAACAAAGAGGGCGGTTAAGTAAGTGATCGAAAAGTGAAACAGTTTCATCGCGCGAGCAACGTCCGCGCGATCGGTGCGCGCCAACGAATAAAGACGGGCCGCAAAAAAGGTGAATGCTCCTCCGAGCACCAACGCCGATACGGCGTAGATCCAACCGAGTCCGGCCACCGGTCCTACGAGCACCGACAGCGCCCACAACACCACGGTGTAAACGAGAATCTCTAACGTTGTTCGTCGAAGTGACGCCACGACGGGCAGCATGGGAACGTTGGCCGCGGCGTAGTCGTCACGGTAGCGAACGGCCAGCGCCCAAAAGTGCGGGGGCGTCCAGATAAAGATGACCGCGAACAGCAGCACGGGCGTCCACGCGAGCGAGTTAGTAACGGCCGACCATCCAATGAGCACGGGCACCGCACCCGCGGCCCCGCCAATGACAATGTTTTGGCTACTGCGTCGCTTCAGCCAAATCGTATAGATGAAGACGTAAAACGCAGTGGCCGCGAGCGCCAAGAACGCCGACAGAAAGTTCACCCACGAAGCCAGCACGATGAAACTCGCAACTTCGAGGGCTGCAGCAAATACGGTGGCCGCTCGCGGACTCATGGCTCCCGTAACGAGCGGGCGGTTCTGCGTGCGCTTCATCAGCGCGTCAATGTCGCGGTCGATCACCATGTTGAACGCGTTAGCTCCGCCCGCGGCCAAGGTGCCGCCAATCAACGTGGCGACCACGAGCCACAGCCCAGGAATCTTGTTGGCCGCTACGACCATCGTGGGA